>DVHN01000001.1 GCA_018712075.1 Candidatus Fimimorpha faecalis | reverse complement strand
AGGGACTTTCACCCTTTAGAACGTGTGCCCGCCGGGCACACAACAACAAAAAGAATCTCCAGTGGAGATTCTTTTTGTATATCAATCAATATCCATAACAACCTTTCTTCGTTTCCAATTTCCCGTTCGATACCAAACAAATGAAATCAAATAATTTACTAGCCACCCCATTGGTACTGCATACCAAATGACTTGAATTCCAAAGATTGGAGATGCCAATTTCGCTACCGAAACACGAATCGTAAGATTAATTAAATTAGCAATCATATAAACCGTCGTATCTCCAGCTCCTCTTAAAATTCCATCCGTAATCGCCTTAAATCCTAAAATGAAAAAGAACCATCCACAAAATTGGAAATAAGCATTTCCCGTGGCAAATGCAACAGGAGATTCTTCTTGACTTACAAAGATTGATACAATCGGATCATGAAACAACTGAGAAATCAAAATAAGTCCAAGTCCAAATCCGATTACAATCACATAGGCAGCTCGATATCCTTTTCTCACACGTTCTTCTTTTCCAGCTCCCAAGTTTTGTGCCGTAAACGTAGAAACTGCATTTCCCGTAGCAATCATCGGCACAATGCAAAGCGATTCCAAACGTGTTCCAGCAGAATATCCTGCCAGCGCAGAGGAACCAAATACATTAACTGCGGATTGTGTCAGCAGCATACCAATGCTTACAATGGACTGTTGAATAATGGATGGAATTGCCATTTTAGTTCCTGTTACAAACATAGTAGTATCAAACATTCTAGCCTTGCTTTTTAATGTATACCGTTTTAAAACATTCATTAAAATGAAAAAGGAAAGCACACAAGAAATTCCCTGTGCAATTACTGTTGCAATTGCCACACCTGCTACGCCTGCATGGAACACTTGAACCATAATTAAATCCAGTACAACATTCAAAACAGAAGAAAAAATTAATAAGATAAGCGGAATTTGTGATTTTCCTAATGCATTAAAATCTGCCGATAAAATATTATACATAAACGTAAATGGAAGTCCAATAAAGTAAATTTGCAGATACAAAACGGCATCATCAAAAATATTTTCTGGAGTTTTCAACAGTTTTAAAATGGTTGGATTAAAAATTAATCCAAGTACTGCAAGTACAATACTCACAGCCAAAAAAGTACATAAGAACGTATGAACGGAAGTTTTCATTTTTTCATACTGTCTCGCCCCTAAATATTGGCTCGTTAAAACAGATGCTCCAATTCCACCTCCAATTGCAATCATAATAAATACAGTTGTAAAGGAATACGATGCCCCTACTGCTGCCAAAGCATCTTCTCCAACAAAATTTCCTACAATGATGGAGTCTGCCATATTGTAAAATTGCTGGAACATGTTTCCAATAATCATAGGCAGAGCAAAACGAAGTAACGATCTTCCAGGTGCTCCATTGATTAAATCCAAACTTTTTTTCATTTTCTTATTTTAACAGAATCATACTGGCATAAAAACGGATTCTTTTATCCCCCATTTCTCATTTTTCACTGTCACAGTATTTTTCTGCTTTCCTCCCTTTGTTTACAAACATTATAAATGAAACACTCCCATTACTTGTCCATAAACAACGGTGTAGAATAGTAACGATCTCCATTATCTGGAAGCAGTACAACAATCTTTTTTCCTTTATTTTCTGCTTTTTTTGCCAATTCAATTGCTGCATAAAGTGCCGCTCCAGAAGAAATTCCAACTAATACCCCTTCTTGTTTTGCCATAAGCTTTCCACAAGCAAATGCATCTTCATTTTTTACTTTTATAATTTCATCATAAATCTCTGTATTCAATGTTTCTGGTACAAAACCTGCTCCAATTCCCTGAATCTTATGGGCTCCACTCTTTCCTTCTGAAAGTACAGGGGAATCCGCTGGTTCTACTGCGACAATTCTTATATTTGGATTTTGTTCTTTCAAAAATTCGCCCGTTCCTGTAATCGTTCCTCCTGTTCCTACTCCTGCTACAAAGATATCTACGTTTCCATCGGTATCTCTCCAAATTTCTGGACCAGTTGTCTTTCTATGGATCGCTGGGTTAACTGGATTTTCAAATTGACCTGGAATGTAACTATTCTCAATTTCTGCTGCTAATTCATTCGCTTTTTCAATTGCTCCCTTCATTCCCTTTGATCCCTCTGTCAATACAATCTCTGCCCCATAAGCTTTTAAAATATTTCGGCGTTCCACACTCATCGTTTCTGGCATAGTAAGGATCATTCGGTATCCTTTTGCTGCTGCAATTGCAGCCAATCCAATCCCTGTATTTCCTGAGGTTGGTTCAATAATTACGGAATCTGGCTTTAATATCCCTTTTTCTTCTGCATCCTCAATCATTGCCTTTGCAATTCGATCCTTTACGCTTCCAGCTGGATTAAAATACTCCAACTTAACAAGCAGTGTCGCTTCCAACTTTAAATTTTTCTCAATATTGGTGACTTCTACAAGTGGTGTGTTTCCAATTAATTCTAACGTTCCCATATAAATATTCGCCATAATTGTCTCCTCCAATTCATAGTATTCCTGTAGGAATTATACTTCTATACTATACTCTTGCCATCTTTGTTTGTCAACTGCAAGGTAATTTCAGAACCATCTGGCTCATATTTATCGTTTCCTTTTTTTCTATTTTTGATCCACAAAATTTCCTGTATAAAGCTGATAATATTTTCCCTTCGCTGCAATTAATTCTTCATGTGTTCCTCGTTCTATAATTTTACCTTGCTCCATAACCATAATACAATCCGAATTTTTTACTGTTGAAAGGCGATGTGCAATTACAAAAGTCGTCCTTCCATTCATTAATGCATCCATTCCATCCTGTACCAAAGATTCTGTACGGGTATCTATGGAAGAAGTTGCTTCATCTAAAATCAAAACAGGTGGGTCAGCTACGGCTGCTCTGGCAATTGCCAAAAGCTGTCTCTGCCCTTGCCTTAAGTTATTTCCATCTCCTGTCAGTACTGTTTGATACCCATCTGGAAGTCTTCGAATAAAACTATCTGCATTTGCCAATTTCGCTGCTGAGATACACTCTTCATCTGAAGCGTCTAATTTCCCATAGCGAATATTTTCCATAACTGTTCCAGTAAAAAGATGCGTATCTTGCAATACCATTCCTAGTGATTTTCGAAGAGCTGGTTTCTTAATTTTTGTGATATTAATTCCATCATAACGAATTTTTCCATCTTGAATATCATAAAAGCGATTGATCAAGTTCGTAATTGTTGTTTTTCCGCATCCAGTTCCTCCAATGACTCCAACTGTTTCACCTGATTCAATATGAAGATTAATGTCTTTCAATGATTCTTTTCCCATTCCCTTCTTATAAGAGAAATTTACATGTTTAAAATCAATACTTCCATCTTTCAATTCCTTAACTGGGGATTCTGAATTATGTAAGCTTGAAATTTCTTTTAATACTTCTGAGATTCTACGAACACTTGCAGAGCTCATTGTAATCATAACAAAAATCATAGAAAGCATCATTAACGACATCATTACAGACATAATGTAACTAAATAATGAAGTAATCTCTCCTGTTGTCATCTCCCCTATTACAATAAACTTAGTTCCAAACCAGGAAACTGCTGTAATGCAAGCATATACTACTAACATCATTGCAGGGTTGTTAATTGCTACCAAACTTTCTGCCTTTACAAATAATTGATATAATTGATCCGCTGCTTTTGTAAACTTGCTATTTTCATAATCTTCTCTCACGTATGCCTTTACTACTCGAATCGCTGAAACATTTTCCTGAATACTTGCATTTAAATCATCATATTTTTGAAATACTAAATTAAATACACGAGAAGCTTGCTTCAATAAAATAGCTAAAATAATGGCTAAAAACACCATTCCTGCCAGAAACATAAAACTCAACTGTGCATTAATCAAAAAACTCATCATCATACTCGTTACCATCATCAGTGGAGCTCTGACTGCAATACGAATAATCATTTGAAATGCATTCTGTACATTTGTAACATCTGTCGTCATTCGAGTTACCAATCCAGCTGTACTAAACCGATCAATATTGGCAAAAGAAAAGGTCTGTATTCGCTCATACATACTCTCTCTTAAATTACAAGCCAAACCTGAAGAAGCACTTGCCGCATATTTTCCTGCCATTGCGCCAAAAAATAAACTGCACACTGCCATAAGCAGCATAATTGCTCCATATTGATAAACTACCTTCATATTTTCTTGCTGCAATCCCTTATCAATAATCATAGCTGTAATAAATGGAAGCAGCACTTCCATAATTACTTCCAATGCAGTAAAAATAGGAGTCAAAATGGTTGCCTTTTTGTACTGCCTTATCTGATTTAAAATTGTTCTCATATTTTGCATCCAGCCTTTCAGTTTTTGCTTTTTATTTTCATTCTTCATAGTATGACTATTCTTGATAGATTGGAGTCACAGTTATATTCTAACTCTATTTTCCCTTGTTTGTGAAATTCAAATATGTTATAATCTATAAAAAACTTTTATAGATATTAATAATTTTTATTTTTAAGGAGTTCTGTTCATGAATACAACACAACTTGAATGTTTCCTACATGTAGCAAAACATTTAAATTTCTCCAAAGCATCTGGAGAACTTAATATTAGTCAACCTGCCGTCAGCCATCAAATTCAATCTTTAGAGGAAGAATTAGAAGTAAAACTATTTCAACGTACAAGTAAAACCGTTTCCCTCACTCCCGAGGGAATCCTTTTTCTGCCAGATGCAGAAAAAATATTGAAAATTGCATTAACTGCAAAAGAACGTCTTTATAATCCAGAACGCCCAATGATATTGGAAATTGGCTGTCATAATCAGGCAGAACTCGATCTTCTTCCTCCTATCATAAAAGAATTAAAACGAGAATATCCGCTTTTCCGTCCACTGATCCACCTTGTTCCTTTTGAATCTTTATCCAATCTATTAAAAACTGGACAAATCCATGTTATGTTCGGTTTCAAAGGAGATTACTCCAACGCTTCCCTTTCCTATCGGGAACTCTATCAATGTCCTATTTGCTGTAGTTGCAGTAAAAATCATCCATTTGCAAACTATACTTCTCTAACGAAACATATGCTTCAAGGGAAATTTATTCTATGCAGTCCTAATAAAATATCCGATAGCATATTCCAAATTCAGAGTCATATTGCCTCTCGATCCCCTATATCAGACCGATATTTGGGAGAAGAATATGAAACAGTAATCACTTTTATCAAATCTGATTTTGGATATACACTGCTTCCTAAACTTCCCTCTCTTCATGACCCAGAATTATGTTATATTCCAATTGTTGATTACCCCACCATCTCTTTTGGAATTTATTATCAAGATACAAATTATACGTCTCTATTAAAACAATTTTGGCAATTGCTAAAACAAACCAATCCTTTTTAACTCGAACGAGAATCTAAAAAAATTAATTTTTTATTGACATAATGTATACTTTAACTAATATGATAAAAACAGAACACGGAACAAATATTGGAAAGGTTGGTACAAACAATGAGATTTCTTTATTTTATCATTCCTATACTGTGCATGACTCCTATCGGCATTTATTTATACATCTACCTAAAAAGAATGTCTATATTTTTTAAAATTCGTATACATAGCAAAATAATCCATCTTATCCTGGCATTATGCAGTCTAGTTGCTGTAATATTAGCCTTAAATATATGGGGAATCTGGGCAATGATCTTGGCTCACTGGTTTATTTTTGCCCTAAGTATGGAATTCGTTAATTTTGTGATATGCAAACTAAGAAAAAGGCAAGGGCTCTGGAAACGAGTTTATCGTTCAGGGCTTGTTCCAATTTTCCTTACTATCCTTGTATTAGGTTATGGTTATTATTGTATGCATGATGTAGTAAAAACTACTTATACGATTAATACACAGAAAAACATTCGAGAAGAAGGATATCGGATTGCCTTTATTTCAGATCTTCATTTTCGTACTACTATGAATGAAACTACATTAGAACAATATTGTAGAGAAATTGAAATGGAACATCCAGATTTCGTTGTACTATGTGGAGATATTGTAGATGAGCAAACCAATTTATTGGACTTACAAAAAGTATTTCAAACACTTAGCACAATTCAATCCGATTATGGAGTATTTTTCGTATACGGAAACCACGATCGTGCTTCTTATAATCCTAAAGCAGATTTTACACCAGAACAGCTAACACAGATATTAGAACAGAATGGAATTCACATATTACAAGAAGAAAATTATTCGATCACAGAAGATTTTACAATTATAGGAAGAGAGGATTGGTATACAAGAGATTCTACGATAACCGCTAAACAACTATTGACCAACGTAGATACAACGAATTTTCTTCTTTTACTCGATCATCAGCCTCGTAATTTAAGCGAAAATGCAGCAGCGGGATACGATTTACAACTATCTGGTCATACTCATGGAGGTCAAATCTGGCCTGTAGGTCTTATTACTGACTTACTTGGATTTGGAGAAATGAACTATGGGTATCGAAAAATAGATAATTTTCAAGTAATTGTTTCATGCGGACTTGGCGGATGGGGATATCCAATCCGAACAGGATACCATTCCGAATATGTTATTATTGATATTCAAAAAGATCCTCCTGTTTCTTAAATCCCCAAAGGAGCCAACACAAGAAACCTTACGTCCTAAAACAAAAATACTTCCAACAGCTACAGAATGCTATAAAGCATACTGCAGTTGCTGGAAGTATT
Organism: Candidatus Fimimorpha faecalis; assembly: GCA_018712075.1. Lineage (GTDB taxonomy): Bacteria > Bacillota > Clostridia > Lachnospirales > Lachnospiraceae > Fimimorpha > Fimimorpha faecalis. The sequence goes on along the minus strand of DVHN01000001.1, from coordinate 80,912 downwards.
CTTTCAGCAATAAGATTATATCGTATATTTAACGTTTTCTTTCAGAAAATACATGCTTGATAAACACATACATAACAATAACAAATGCAATTAAGTATCCAAATGCACCAAGTGCTGGAATTCCACAGATTTTAGGAGTCATATCCGTAGTACAAATAATACTGGAACTAATCAAAAGAGCTACGACCCAAAGTCCCATTACAATATTTCGTATTAAACGCCGTAAAAGCCAAGCTAAATCTTTGGATACATGTAAATCTAAATTCACTCGTGTCTGTCCCTTTAGATAACCCTGTAAAATATCCACGATAAGAGAAGGAATGTCAATGGACTTACGCAAAGAGCGGTAGAAACTTCTTTCCGTGGACTTTACTTCTTTTTTCCAGCTCTTCTCCTGAAAAAACATTTGCTTAATACGAGCTGCTGCAATTTCCACCATATTAATTTCTGGACTAATATCGGCTAATACTCCCTCCATATGGGTAAGTCCTCTTGCAAGCATTGTCAGGCCATGCGGCATAATGATTTTGTTCTCTTTCATTACTTCCATTAAATCTTGCATCAGCTTAGCTACATCAATCGTTCCCATATCTACCGTTCCATACTGTGACATTAGGCTTCGGATATCTTCATAGAGCTGGCTTTGATCTGGCTTTCCACGGAACTTCCCAAGCGCCAGTACTGCATCTTGAATCATCCCAATATCGTTAAGCGCAACTCCCTCGACCGCTCTCCCAACTAATTCTTTATCTCGATCGGAAAGTCTTCCCATCATGCCCATATCCATCCATATAATTTTTCCCTCTTGAACTTTGACATTGCCAGGATGAGGATCTGCATGAAAAAAACCATCTTCCATTACTTGTTTCATATAATTATCCACTAGCTTGCTGCCGATCTCTCTCAAATCATATCCATTTGCCAGAAGATTTTCCTTTTCGTCAATTGCAAATCCATCTATGTACTCCATAACTAAAACATGGAGTGTCGTATACTCTCGATATAAAATAGGAGTCCGTACAAATACAACATCTTGATTTTTTTCAGAGAATTCTTCCATATTAGAAGCCTCAGTTAGAAAATTCATCTCTTCTTGTGTTACTCTCCAAAGTTCATCTAAAACTAAATCCAAATCTACTAAACCTTTGATACTGACTGGTGGAAGCAGTTTTACTGCTCTACGCATCAGCCGAATGTCCTGTAACATCACTTCGTAGATTCCTTTTCTCTGAACTTTAATCACGACTTCTTCCCCAGATTTTAGTACCGCCTTATGAACTTGTGCAATCGAAGCAGAACCAAGTGGGTTTTTCTCAATTTCTAGAAAAATTTCCTTCCAGGGACATCCAAAAGAATCTTGAATCACTTCTTCCACTTGTTCAAATGGCATCGGCGGTACTTCCGAACGCAGCCGCATTAGCTCCTCACAATACCGTTCTGGAAGAATATCCGAATGCATGGACATAATCTGTCCTAATTTAATATAAGTCGGACCCAAATCTTCCAAAATCATCCGCAGCTTTTCTGGCGTGACTCCCCTTGTAATTGCATATTTACGCAGTACTGCCGTGATTTCTTTTAGTCTTGAATGATTCTTTTTCGATTCTGTTTTTATTGATTCTTCTTTATTCATCCTGATCGTTTTTCTCTTGCGATTCGCTCTCTTCTTTTGTTTCTGAATCCGAAGTTTCTTGCTTTGTCTTGGCTGTTTGCTTTGTCTCCATCTTCTGAATCTGTTCTTTTAGTTGTGCAAGCTGCTCTGGAGTCATTTGATCCAAAAGTTCTCTTAATTCTTCTGGAGAAGAAGGCTTTACAGAAACATTAACCTTTTCCTTGACTGTCTTCTTAATATTGTGTTTTAATTCCTGATTCAACACCTTTCCCTGTTCTACCGTTAATTCTCCTTTTTTCACCATCTCATCCAATATTTCCTTGGATTTTTCTGCGGTCACTGCCACTGTTCCGATTCCAGCTAATAAAAGTTTTTTCATATTATCTCCAAATTTATCCATTCTCACACATTCCTTTCTTTCCATTTATTATCTGATTATCATTATACACCAGCTAAAATTATTCGTAAATAGGTAAATATCTTTGGCAGAAAAATAATTCCTCCAATTACTGCTGCCATAATTGCCGCAATTAGAACTGCACCCGCTGCCGTATCTTTTGCTAATTTTGCCAACGGCTTTTTTTCTTGTGTAACTAGATCTACAACTGCCTCCAATGCGGTATTTACTAATTCTAATGCCAAAATCATTCCAAATAGAACCAAACAAATGCACCATTCCATAACGGTCAATTTAAATACTATTCCCGCAATTGTTACAAGAATTACTGCACTGCAATGAATTTTCATATTTCGTTCTTTTTTTATACATGCAAAAATTCCTGTAAATGCATATCCAAAACTCTTATACAATGGATTTTTCTTTACCATAATTTCCTCCAACCTTCTAAACTTTTTCTATACCGTTATTTTTCCTCTGCCTTAACACCCAATTTTTCTAATGACATAAAAAAGAAGCTGATTAATAAAAGTAAACAAGAAAACCATATCATACGAATTCCAAATCGAGCCGATAAATTCCCTCCAATTCCAGCACCGACTGCAAAAAAGAAAATAATACCAAAATAATACATTGCCTGTCTCAACTGCTCTGGTTTTTTCTCTCTCAAATACAAGGATAACGTAGCTGTTCCACTTCTTAGATTTCCAATGCACATTGTACTGGCATAGGAATAACCATTTACCTTTCGGAATGTCTGTACTTGCATTGCACAAGTAAAGGAAACTAAAATCGTTGCAATCGTATTAAGTTCAATGGGAAGAAAACCAACCAAAAATAAAATTCCAATTTCTGCCAATAATATGCCCTGTCTCCAATGTAAACGTTTCGCATAGCGATACCGATTCTGAATTCTTTCTGCGATAAAAACACCAACTGCAAATGCTAAAATTGGAAATAAATACTTGAGTGCATTCATCCATTCTCCAATCATAAAATTCTGACTCATTAAAACTACATTTCCTGTCTGAGCATTGGAAAACACTTCATTTCTTGTATTATATGTATATGCATCTTGAAATCCTCCAGACAGAGCCAAAACTGCACTATTGCAGAATGATTCTGACATTTGGTTTTGAACAGATAATCGTATCTTCCAACCCCATTTTCTCTTTACCGTTTTCATAATTTTTTCCTCATTTTTTATTAAATTTCACGCATCTGTCCACCTGGAATTTCTATTTTTTCTTTCTCTACTTCCAACCATACTGATTGAGCAGATGGGTTATATACTTTATCTCCATCGGCGGTATAATACAACCGCTTTGCAGCATCCATATAATCTACGATCTCAATATTCGTTGCATACCAAATATCTTCTTTCCCTCCAACCATACTGCAAAATTCTTCGATTAATCCCCAGTTATTGTCACGAGTAAATTCATAACTATGCCCCCATACATACATCATATAAAGATACTGCGTTTTATGTAAATTTATAAATTCTTTTCCTAATTCCAAAAGATTATGATTATGATGACAAGTTGCCATCCATGTTAAAAAATTGTCTGGCATAGCAAAACTATCTGTATTGCCTACTACTCTTGCATAACGAATTCCAAGTGCAGGCAATGCATCTACAATTTCCTTAGAAAAAGAACCATTTGGATACGATAATCCTCTCACGGGATACCCAACTGCCTTTTCTAATGCTTTTCTATCTTCCAAAATTTGACCGACAACCTGTTCCATTGGACAGCGTGCAATTGTTGGATGAGTACATGTATGACAGGAGACTTCATGTCCTGCATATAATTTTTTATATTCCGATACTGGTATTCGTTCTTTCATAGGAAGCTGTGAATTTAAATGAAACGTTCCTTTTATTCCATTTTCATTAAAAATTGATACAAGGCGATAATCGTCAATTTTTCCGTCATCATAACTCATTGTTAATACTTTATGCTTTCCCCCTGGAAAACAAATATAAATATTTTTCATCTTAATCGTTTCCTCCTCCATAATCACTTAATTTTTTTCAATTGCTATTATAACATAAAATGATTAAAAAATCATTTTCTATAAATAAATTACTATTTAGTATAGTAAATACTTTTATCTATATTTTAATATGCTTGACAAGCATATTACAACTTTATATAATACTAAGTGTAGGATTAAAGGAGGTGTTTGTTATGGAATTACGTGTTTTGCGCTATTTTCTTGCCGTTGCCAGAGAACAAAATATTTCCAATGCTGCGGAATCGTTACATTTAACACAACCAACGCTTTCCAGACAATTAATGGAGTTGGAACAAGAACTTGGAAAAAAATTATTTATTCGAGGCAACCGAAAGATTACTTTAACCGAAGATGGAATTCTTTTCCGTAAAAGGGCGAATGAAATTATGGATCTGGTAGAAAAAACAACTGCGGAAATTAGCACTCCTGAAGATACGATTACTGGAGATGTCTATATTGGAGGAGGAGAAACCGATGCCATGCGTCTAACAGCACGAGTTGCAGCAAAACTACAAAAAAATTATCCAGACATTCGCTATCACTTATACAGCGGAAATGGGGATGATGTAACCGAACGTCTCGATAAAGGACTGCTGGATTTTGGTGTACTAATTGAACCTGCTGATATAACGAAATATAATTATATTCGTCTCCCTGTTACAGACACTTGGGGATTGCTTATGAGAAAAGACAGTCCTCTATCCAAAAAAGACTTTATCACTCCAAATGATCTATGGAATATTCCAATCATTACATCCGCACAGACATTAGTAAATAATGAATTTTCTGGATGGCTCGGAGCAGATTTTGAAAAATTAAACATTGTTACTACTTATAATCTTGTATACAATGCTTCTCTTATGGTAGATGAAGGGTTTGGTTATGCGTTATGTCTGGATAAATTAATTAATACAACTGGAGATTGCAACCTCTGTTTTAAACCACTTTTTCCTAAATTTGAAGCAAAATTAGATCTTGTATGGAAAAAATATCAAGTGTTTTCAAAAGCAGCAGAAAAATTTTTAGAGATTGCTTACGAAGAATTTTTATAAATACAGACTTTCTACTTATATTGCCAAATAAAATCTCCATATATTGAAAAATCCCTCTGTTTTGCTTTTACAAGCAAAAAGCAGAGGGACTGATATAAATTTTAACCTTCTTCAATATCCAGTTTTTCGGCCGCTTCTTTTAAATATTCTGTAATTGGCAGATGCTGTGGACAGACATTTTCACATTGTTTACATTCAATACAATCTCTTGCTCTTCCACTGCTTTGAATTAGTTTCTCATAAAAGGAATGGGGTCTTGTATGTTCTCCATAAATACGCAGCGCATTCAAAGCTTTTATTACATCTGGAATTGCAATATTACTTGGACATCCATCACAACAATAACGACAGGAAGTACAGGCAATTCTTGGCATTTTTTCCATCTCTTTTACAACCGAACTTAAAATTTTATATTCGCTATCCGTCATTGGCTCAAAATTCAAGAAAGTATTCAAATTATCCTGCATCTGACCTTCGGTAGACATACCGCTCAGAACAGTAACCACGCCTGGTAAGGACGCCGCAAACCGCAATGCCCAAGATGCAATCGAACTATTTGGTCTTTCCACTTTCATTTTTTGCTCAATTGTTGGAGTTAATTCCGCCAATGATCCACCCTTCACTGGTTCCATAACTAAAATCGGTTTCTTGTACTTTCTTAAAACTTCATACAACTTTCCCGATTGTACAAGCGGATTTTCCCAATCAGCATAGTTCAGCTGAATCTGCACAATTTCTACTTCTGGATGTTCTGCTAAAATCTGATCCAATAATTCTGGTGTTCCGTGATAAGAAAAACCAAAATGCTTTATCTTTCCTTCTTCCTTCTTTTTCATTGCCCAGTTGAAGCAATCATATTTAATATAACCCTCATAATTTGCTCCATCTTCCACACTATGAAGGAGATAAAGGTCGAAATAATCCACTCCTGTTTTTTTCAACTGATCGCTAAATATCTTATCTCGATCTTCAATCCCATTCATCATCCACTGCGGGAGTTTATTTGTCAAATAAAACGACTCTCTTGGATATCGCTGCACCAATGCCTCTTTCACGACACATTCCGATTTTCCATTACAGTACATATAAGCGGTATCAAAATAATTAAAACCTTTTTCCATATATGTATCAACCATATTGCATACCTGTTGAACATCAATTTCTCCATCCTTCTCAGGCAAACGCATTAAACCAAAACCTAACTTCGGCATTTTTTCTAATTCCAGGCTCATCTTTGCTCCTCCTATTTCTTCAATCTCTATTAATTAGATTTTATGTCCAAACTAAGTTTCCCGTCAAGTATTTCAGATAAAACTTTTCATAAATGAAAAAGAATAACAATTCTAACTTTTTATTCTCTACTTTCCAGCATCATTCCGTATACTCTCAATAATTTTTCCGATATTACAGGTTATTTTACCTTTGCAGTTGTGAATATCCTCATTAATTTTTTTCTCCTGAACAATTGCTACATCAACATTTTTTGCCAATTCACCTATCGCAGAATTCCTCTTTGAATTAATACCTGTTCTTGCCAACAAAAGTTTGTAAATAAACGTTTGATTACCATCTTTTTTATTTTTAATGATCTGCTCCATATTTGGTTTAATATCTTTGGTATATGCATCTTCAAAATGAAGAAGTAAAAACAACTCAAACGCTGGATTACTTACAGCAAGAATATTATCTCTTTCTCCTAATGCTATAACTTCGTCATAATCCAGCACTTTTTCTTCAAAAATGTCTGCATCAAACACAATAATCATCTTATCCCGTTCTTTATCAAACATAATTTCTGAATTTTCTTTCTGACTTTCTGCAAAGTCTATCAATTTTCTTGGAAAACTAATATCTTTATCTTCCTCTGTCTTCTCAAGCAATCTAATATCAATCAACGGATGAATATTCAGGGATCTGCGAATATCAATCAATTTACGGAAATACCATGTTTCTGTATTTGCTCCTTCACAAATAAAAAAATATTTACGATATGGCTCAATTTGTTCTTCACTGTCCGTCTTTCTACTATTCCAATTTGTATAACTTCTAACAGGAGGCATATCTATTCCTCCTCTCTAAACTCAAACGTACGGAACACAGGAATAGCACCATATCTTCCTTCCAAATATGCCTTACTCAGCACCTTATCATATCGCTCTTTGAAACGATCTAATGAATAAATAACACTGACATTTTCTGCATTACGTTCAATAAACCATATCTCATCTCTCCGGAAAATACTCTGATCCATAATCGATGATTCATGTGTCGTGAAAAGTAATTGCATACGTTTCTCCTTATGTAGCTCCATAAACATCTGCAAAAAGTGTTTTGTCAGCTTAGGGTGCAGACTTCTTTCCAATTCGTCCACAACGTACAATACATCTTCTCGTTTATTAAGCAACATATCCATTAAATCAAATAACCGTCTTGTACCATCTGATTCTTCTTCAAAACCAAAGTCATAAAATGATCTAATATGATTTAAACGAATTGTAGTAACTTTTGGTTCCAAATCTCCTTTGACCTCAATATTAAAGAAATTCTCATTTGATCTCATAGTCATTCTAAATGAGGAATTTTCCTGTTCTTCCATTCGACTTTTCACATGATGCATTACTCTGTCAAATATTACTTTTGGCATTGCATTTGATAATTCATCTAAAGAAATTTCTTCAATCTTTACTTTACTGATTCCTGTATCAAATGTTTCTATCAACTTATTGATTGACTTTAAGGAATCCATATCGTAATAGTACTCTAAATCAATCAATGGTGTATTTGGTGTAATCACTATAATATGATTCTGTATCCAGTCATATACATCTCTGAAAAACAATAATTTAGAATGTACCGTATATTTCTTTCCTCGATTCATTTCAGTCAAAAACAGTGAAGTTTCATTTCCCTCAAAATCATCAGCATAAATCTCAAATCTATTTTTTTCTTCCTTCGTCAGTGCAATTTCTGGATCCAATACAGGCCGTTTATTTCCATCTCTTTCAAAGAGACAACGTGCTGATCCATTTTTATAAAGCTGATATAACCATTCTGCTGTAATTTTTCTTTTACTTAAAATTGCTGAAAAGCCATATGCATAAAATTTATTTCCAATCGTAATCTGAACTTCAAAACTACTTTCTCTTTCTTTATTTTCTTCCCGATTTTTACAAAACATTCCAATCCCTTCTATAGGAATTCCTTTTCTTATACATTTTTTAAAAAAGTGAAAGAACTCTATTAAATTTGTTTTTCCTGCTGCATTTGCACCATAAATCACCCCATATTTTAATAGCTGTGTATTTTCTATTTTTATCCTATGGTTTGCATTTACTCGTATCTTATTGGAAGAAATCATTGTCAATTCAGTTATGTTATCAAAAGACTTGAAATTTTCTATACTAACTTTTACCAACATTTTTATATACCTCCTTTTTCATTATATATCCCTTCTATAAGAAAGTCAATTATAATACTATTTTTGGAGATTTTTTCTCCAAAAGTACTTACTTATTATCAATATTTCCACTTTATCTCGAATTATTATTAAAAAATAAGAAAGGACCATTTAAAGCATATGCAAACTTAAACAAGCTCTTCCAAATTAGAATCTCCTTTCTATTAATATAAATTTTTTTGATACTTCTAACAAAAGGAACCTCCACTGGAGGTTCCTTTTGCATATCACGATAATAAAAATAGGAGCAATCAATATAAAAACTGACTGCTCCTATCTATAAGGAATAAAACTTTTTTGATTACTACAAAACCAATCCGATTCTGATCTTTAGCAAAGTGTTTACATTCCCATCTGCTTAGCCACTTCAGCTGCAAAATCTTCTTCTTTCTTTTCTAATCCTTCTCCAGTTTCGAAACGAACGAATTTCTTGATTTTTACGTTTGCATTGTTTGCCTTAGCAACTTCTTGTACATACTTAGCAACTGCCTGCTTGCCGTCTTCTGCTTTTACATATACTTGATCTAATAAGCAGATTTCTTTTAATTCTTTATTAATACGACCCATAACCATACCATTGATGATCTTGTCGTTTGCGTCTGGCTTTTCATTCTTAGCTGCTGCTGTTAAGATTTCTTTTTCTCTTTCGATGTAATCAGCATCTACTTCATCTCTGCTTGTGTACAGTGGCTTTAATGCTGCTGCCTGCATAGCCACATTCTTAGCCATTTCTTTGATTGCATCGTTTACAACATCTGTTTCAACATCTACTAATACACCAATCTTACCGCCTGCATGGATATAAGAAGCAACAAAACCGTTTTCTTCTTCGATTTGTTCAAATCTTCTAATATTCATGTTTTCACCGATAATGGAAATCTGAGAAGATAAAGCTTCTTTTACAGTAAGAGTAGGATCTTTTTCCCATTTTTCTTCTAAGAATTCTTCCATTGTCTTTGCGGAAGTCTTAACTGCCTGAGCTGCAACATCTGCAACATAGTTCTGGAATTTTTCGTTCTTAGCAACGAAGTCTGTTTCTGCATTTACTTCTACGACAACAGCCTTCTTATCATCATTCACTAAGCAAGTTGCTACAATACCTTCTGCTGCAATACGACCAGCCTTTTTTGCTGCACCAGCTAATCCCTTTTCTCTTAAGAAATCAACTGCCTTATCCATATCGCCATCTGTAGCTGCAAGAGCCTTCTTGCAATCCATCATGCCAGCTCCTGTCATTTCTCTTAATTCTTTTACCATCTTTGCTGTGATAGCCATTGTGATTCCCTCCGGTTTCTGTTTCTTATTCTTCTACTGCTGTTTCCTCTGCAACTTCCTCTGTATCTGCTACTTCTTCCACATCTGCTGCATCTCCCTGATTTGCTTCGATTACAGCATCTGCCATCTTGGAAACAATTAATTTAACGGCTCTGATTGCATCATCATTACCTGGAATTACATAATCTAATTCTTCTGGATCACAGTTTGTATCTGCAATACCAATCAATGGAATACCTAATGTATGAGCTTCCTGAACACAAATTCTTTCCTTCTTAGGATCTACTACAAAGATAGCATCTGGGATTCTCTTCATATTCTTAATACCACCCAGATTCTTCTCTAACTTATCCCATTCTTTCTTTAATGCGATAACTTCTTTCTTTGGAAGCACATCAAATGTTCCATCTTCTGCCATTGCTTCGATTTCTCTTAAACGTTCAATTCTACTCTGAATTGTCTTAAAGTTTGTTAACATACCACCTAACCATCTCTGGTTTACATAGTACATACCGCATCTTTCTGCTTCTGTTGCAACTGCATCCTGTGCTTGTTTCTTTGTACCAACAAAAAGAATTGTACCACCATCTGCTGCAATATCAGCAACTGCTTTATAAGCTTCGTCAACTTTTCCAACAGACTTCTGTAAGTCGATAATATAAATACCATTTCTTTCTGTGTAGATATATGGAGCCATCTTAGGGTTCCATCTTCTTGTCTGGTGTCCAAAATGAACACCTGCTTCCAATAACTGTTTCATTGAAATAACGCTCATTTTCTTATCTCCTTTTGGTTTTACTTCCGTATACCTCTCTTATCCGAGGGACCGATCGGCACCTTCTCGAACATCAGTATACGTGTTTTATTTTCAACTTTTTGAGTATAGCATGTTTTTTTTTTTCTGTCAATATTGAGAAAGCAATTTTCTTTTATCTATTGTAAAATAGGAATGGTAATCGATATACCATTCCTATCTAACGCTTTATTCCATCAATTCCGTCTCTAAATCTTGCAGCATTAAATCCAATGCATTAATACCGCCTTCTGCTGTATACCATACTGCTGGATGTGCTAAATATACAATATTTCCATTTTTGTATGCATCTGTTCCCTTTACTAACTCATTTTCCATAATTTCTTGAGCTAATTGAGCACCATCTGTACCAATGGCCGCATCACGATCCATTACAAAAATATATTCTGGATTTTTTTCTACAATAAATTCAAACGACGCTTCATTTCCATGAGTAGAAGTATCTATATTGGCATCTACACCTACATTTTCAAATCCCACTTCTACTCCAATCATTGAGCAGCGTCCATCATTTCCTAATACATTAAAGCTTCCGCTTGTACACAATCCAACAATTGCAGTTTTTCCTTCTGCAAACTCAGATAAAGTTTTAATACGGTCATCAAAATCTGCCATTAATTCTTCTACATCTTCTTCCAAACCAAACATAGAAGCAATCGTCGTCGCATTTTTTCTTACACTTTCCACTACTCCGATTTCTGTGTCTGTAGCAAGATAAACAACTGGTGCAATTTCACTCAATGCATCATAGGAAGCAGACAAACGTCCACCAATAAAAATAACATCTGGTTCACATTCCATAACGGCTTCCATATCAGCCTCTTTAATTGTTCCCAAATTTGCTATATTTTCATCTGTTACATATTCTTGAAGATAATCCAAAGAGGTTCCTGCTGACCCAACAATTCGATCACCAAGTCCTAAACTATCTAAGATATCCAAAGATGCCATATCTAAAATGGCAATCCGTTCTGGGTCATATGGCACCTCCAGATCAACTTCATTTTTTTCTGCATTCAGACTTTTTATTGTTATGGTTTCTGGCGTTTTTTCTTTCTCTTCTGAAGAAGATGTAACTTCATTTGATGTACTTGGCACAGAAGTATTCTGGTCAGAATTATTGCCACACGCCGAAAAGGACAATGCCATTACAGCAGATAATAAAAACACAAAAACTTTTTTTCTCATAAATAGTTCTCCTTTTACTATATCCATATTTTTTATTTTTATTTTTCAAATTTAATAATAAATAGACAATGGTTTCCCTGCAATTTCCTGTATTTCAAAATCAACCTGATAAATTTCTGACAAATTTTCTTTTGTCATTACTTCTTTTACTGTACCAAATTTCGCAATTTTTCCATCCACAAACGCACAAATATAATCAGAATAAAATGCAGCATAATTAATTTCATGTAATACAAGTACTACGGTTTTTCCCAATTCATCGCACAACCTGCGAACAATTTTCATCATATTCGTCGCATGATAAATATCTAAGTTATTTGTAGGTTCATCCAATAACACATATTCCGTATCTTGCGCAATAACCATAGCAATATAAGCACGTTGGCGCTGACCACCTGATAACTCATCAATAAACCGATCTTCAAATTCTTGAAGTTCCATATAGGCAATTGCCTTATCAATAATTTTTTCGTCTTCCTGTGTGATTCGTCCTCCTGAGTAAGGAAACCTTCCAAATCCAACTAATTCCCTTACCGTAAGTTTCATTTGAATATTGTTGCTTTGAGTTAAGATTGCTAAACGTTTGGAAAGTTCTTTACTTTTCCACTTCGCTACATCCTTGCCTTCAAAGTTTACTAAACCAGTATCGCGGACAATCAATCTAGAAATAATCCCCATAACTGTCGATTTTCCTGCTCCATTTGGACCAATGAGCGAAATCACTTTTCCTTTTGGAATTTCAAAACTAACTGCATCCACTACTGTTTTTCCATCATATTTTTTGGTCAGTTCTTTTATGAACATTCGTTAAACCCTCCGATTCGTTAATAAGAGATAGAGGAAATAAAGACCTCCTCCCACCGTTATAAATACACTAACTGGAATTGCATAAGTAAATATATGTTCCACAATCAGCTGTCCTCCAACAAGTACGACCATACCAAATAGCGCTGATCCCAAAATTAATTGACTATGACGATAGGTTTTTAACAACTGACGTGATAAATTTGCAATAATCAAACCCAAAAAGGAAATTGGACCTACCATTGCTGTTGCTACTGCAATACAAAGCGTAACCCCCAATAGTAGGCGGCGAATACAAGAATCATAATCTACGCCCAAATTAATTGCTTGCTCTTTTCCAAGTGTAATTACATTTAGTAATGCCAGTTCTTTTCGAAGAGCAAAAATTACAATTGCCAATACTATAACAGAAAAAATAATAATCTCTGAATTAATATTACTGAAACTTGCAACTAATGTACTAAGCAGATTATCATATTCATTTGGATCCATTACACGAGTCAAAGTCGTTTGAATACTAGAAAAAAATGACGTTAACACAGTACCAATCAATAATACATACAATACATTATGATTTGTTTTTTGAAACAGATAGCTATAAATAATTGTAGCAGTCAATCCCATTAATACTAAATCAACTGCAAAAGCTGCATTTGGATTTGATGCCAGCAAACTTCCTGAGCCTACAAAAAAGACTACTCCCGTATGAATCAATGTATACAGCGAATTCATGCCAAGAAGACATGGCGTAACAATTGTATTATTAATAATGGATTGAAATACAATGGATGCACCTCCAATCGCAAAAGCTGTAATTAACATAACCATTAATTTAGGAGCCCGAATTTTCATAGCATACCAAAAAAGTTTTTCACTTTCAAATTTTACATCTACTAACATATAAGCAGCCGATGCGAGTAGAACCAGTACTGTCATAACTACTAATTTCTGTATGTTTCTTCGGTATGCAGCTGTATTCATTTCTTTTCACCTCCGTCTAAGCTAGAAGCAACACTTCCACACCCTGTTGTTCCTGCCCCTTTCAAACGTATGACTTTACGTCCATTTTTTAAACGATACAGTAATAGTGCAATGAAAAGAACACTTCCTACAATACCTACAATTAGTTCAATTGGCAGTTCATATGGCATAATTACAACTCTGCCAATCATGTCGCATACCAAAACAAAGATTGCTCCAAAAAGCGCCGTATCTACCAAAGTACCTCGAATTTTATCCCCTTTAAACATCGCTATAATATTTGGAACGATCAAACCAATATAAGAAATGGAGCCAACAACCACAACAACAGAGGCTGTAATCATGGCTGCAATCGTTAATCCCATAAATAATATTAAATTGTAATGAATTCCCAAATTTTTGGAAAATTCTTTTCCCATACCTACAATATTAAAATGATTTGCAAATAGAAATGCTAAAATAACGAGTGGTACTACCAAATAAACGATTTCATATCTGCCCTTAAGAACCAAAGAGAAATGTCCTACTAACCAAGACGATAACGCCTGCGTCATTTCGTATTTGTAAGCTAAGTAATTTGTAATACCTCCTATTACATTTCCAAACATAATTCCTACTAGAGGAACCATTACTACATCCTTAAATTGAATTCTTTGAATAAACCAAACAAAAATCCAAGTTCCTAAAACCGCAGTGGTAAATGCAAAAATGGCTCTTCCCCATAACGTAGATCCTGGCCAAAACAGTAACGCTAACAAGATACCAAACTGTGCTGAAGATATTGTTGCACCAGTCGTTGGAGAAACAAATTTGTTCATACAAAGTTGCTGCATAATCAAACCTGCAGTACTCATACCTATACCAGTACAAAGAATCGCCAATAATCGGGGCAAACGAGAAATAATAAAAATTTCCCATTGTTCTAAATTTCCTGCCAACAAAGACGTTACTTGAATATCTATGACTCCAACAAATAATGAAACGGCTGACAAAAACACTAGGCTGACTGCTAATATTACAGTTAAAATCCAGTCTTTAATAATATAAATCCTCCTTTCAAGCTATTAATTAGTTAAAACTAACCCATTACCAGAAAAATAGCCATGCATCCAGCACATAAGGAAGTATGTATGGCATTTATCATTCTTTACACTTTTATGTAATCGGATAGATTTGGTTAGTTATATCTAACCTTTAGTAAGCATATCATAAATATTGAAAGAATGCAAGCAAATAATAAAAAAATAATTATAAAAAATACAGATGCTTTGTTACTTAATATATCGTCAACAAAGCATCTGCATATTTGTTGTTAATTTTTTTTCTCCTCCAGTTTTTTCAGCTCATCAAATACTACATCATTTAAAACTTTAATATAAGTACCCTTCATACCAGAAGAACGGGATTCAATTACTCCAGCACTTTCAAACTTACGAAGTGCATTTACAATAACAGAACGGGTAATGCCCACTCGATCAGCAATTTTACTTGCTACAAGAATCCCTTCATTTCCATTCAATTCCTCAAAAATATGAGTAATCGCCTCTAATTCAGAGAAACTTAATGTATTAATTGCAGATTTTACAATCTGAATCTTTCTTGTTTCTTCTGCATTCTCTTCATTGACAGAACGCATCATTTCCAAACCTACAACAGTAGTTCCATATTCACTTAAAATAATATCATCAATTGTATATCCGTTATTATTTTTATAAATGAATAATGTGCCAAGGCGTTCTCCCGCAATGTCAATTGGTGTAATAATTGCTTGGTAGCGCATTACATTTTCTTCATTAAATCCTAAAGTTGCCAGATTTACATTTTCCTTTGTAGAAAGGACGCTTAATAAACGTTCATTTAACATCTTATCTACAAAGCCCCCAACTTTGTCTTGAATCAGCTCATGAATCTCTTCTACGCCTTCCCATGCACTTACCCCAAGTACTTTTCCCTTTTTACTAATTACCAGAATATTGGATTCCAAAATTTCACTCAATACTCCACAAATGTCATTAAATACAACCTTACTCTTGTTATTATTATGAAGCAGTTTGTTGATTTTTCTCGTTTTGTCTAACAGCTGTACGCTCATACTATTCCTCCTTTGCCTTTTTTGTGCAGAATCTATATGTTTTTATTCTACCACAAATATTGCAAATTAACAAGAGTATTTTATGTTATTTGTCTGAAAACTCAATATTTTTCAAAATATTGTATCTAATCCACTTTTTCCAATTGTTTTTCCCTTGTTTCTACATATCCACATGTCTGTTCCGAACATACAAGACGATTTCCTTTCTCTACCATATAGCTTCCACAGACTGGACATTTCTTTGCAGAAGGCTTTGCCCATGACATAAATTCACATTCTGGATTATTTTCACATCCATAATACTTTCTGCCCTTTTTTGTTTTTTTGATTACAACTTCTTTCCCGCAAAGCGGACATTTAACACCAATTTTTTCTAAATATGGTTTTGTATTCCTGCATTCTGGAAATCCAGGACAGGCCAAAAACTTACCGTGAGGCCCATATTTAATTACCATATTTCTTCCGCAAAATTCACAGATTTCATCCGTAACTTCGTCTTCCACTGTTACATGCTCTAATTCCTTTTGTGCAGTCTCAACTGCCTCCTCCAAATCTGGATAGAAATTACTTACAACTGTTTTCCAATTCACACTTCCTTCTGCTACCATATCCAATAAAGACTCGAGGTTGGCAGTAAATGTCACATCCACAATGCTGGCAAAGGATTGTTTCATAATATTATTTACAACTTCGCCTAGTTCTGTAACATAGAGGTTTTTATTTTCCTTTACGATATATCGTCTTGCCAAAATTGTTGTAATCGTAGGTGCATAGGTGGAAGGTCGTCCAATTCCCTGTTCTTCCAATTCTCTTACTAATGATGCTTCGGTATAATGTGCAGGTGGTTGTGTAAAATGCTGGGCTGGATTAAATTTTTCTACACTCAGTTTGGATTCTTTTGTAAGATTTTTTACAGCTGGATTATTTTCTTTTTTCTCTGTTTCTCCATATACGGCAGTAAATCCATCAAACTTTAATTTGGATGCAGAAGAGGTAAAGCGATAGCTGCCTGCATTAATTTTTATGTTAATTGTATCATAAACTGCATTTGCCATACGGCTGGCAGTAAATCGCTTCCATATTAACTGATAAAGCCGAAACTGATCTCTGCTTAATGATTCTTTCACTACTGTTGGAGTTAAATGAATATTGGTAGGTCGAATAGCTTCATGTGCATCCTGTATATTACCTGAAGATGTCTTTTTTTCTATTACATGACTTGCCACATAGTTTTCTCCATAAACGGAGGTAATGTATTCCTGTGCCATCTGATTTGCTTCATCAGAAATTCTTGTAGAATCCGTTCTTAGATAGGTAATAATACCAATCGTACCTTCTCCTTTAATATCCACGCCTTCGTATAATTGCTGAGCAAGCCGCATTGTTTTTTGTGTGGAAAAGTTTAATACATTGGCAGCTTCCTGCTGCAATGTACTTGTCGTAAATGGAAGAGGAACTTTTTTCGTGCGTTCTCCACGACGAATTTCTTGAACAGTAAATTCCAGCTGTTTTAATTCTTCCACAATCTGATCCATTTGAGCCTGTGTCGTAATTTCTATTTTGTTATCCGCCTCACCACTAAATTTTGCATATAGAGGCTTTTTCTCTCCCTCTACATGGAGTTCTACCTCCAATGTCCAATATTCCTGTGGAATAAACGCATTAATCTCTTCTTCCCTATCACAAATAATTCGCAGTGCAACAGATTGCACCCTTCCAGCACTCAATCCCCTCTTTACTTTCGCCCATAGTAAAGGACTGATTTTATATCCCACCATACGATCTAAGATTCTTCTTGTTTGCTGTGCATTCACTAGATTGAGATTAATTTTTCTAGCATCTTTTAGAGATGCTTTTACCGCATTTTTTGTAATTTCATTGAAACTAATTCGATGAATTTCTTTTTCTTCCAATTTTAACGCCTGTGCTAAATGCCAAGAAATAGCTTCTCCTTCACGGTCAGGGTCAGTGGCCAAATAAACTTTGTCTGCTTTTTTTACTTCCTTTCGTAACTTTGCCAGAACATCACCTTTTCCTCGGATTGTAATATATTTTGGCTCATATCCATGCTCAATATCAATACCTAACTGACTTTTCGGAAGATCTCTGACATGTCCATTGGATGCCAAAACTTCGTAGTTTGAACCCAAAAATTTTTTAATGGTTTTTACCTTTGCTGGTGATTCTACAATCACAAGATACTTCGCCATGGTTCCTCCTTTATTTCTATCCCCTACAGAGATTAAACTATTCTATGTTAGTCTTATAACTCAACTCAATATATAACATAATTTTTTTCTTGGCAAGTAGTTTTTTTTATTTTTTCTTCCTCTTTTTATAGATTTTATAAAATTTTAATATTGCATTTTCTCTTATAATAATTTTTAATTGGCTGTTCAATACAGTTTTTCATTTCTAATTGTAAGAGATATGTCATCAAAAAGCCAATTGGCATATTTGTTTTTTCCAGCAACTGTTCGAAATGAATTAAATCAAAGCTGATATACTGGAATACATACTGTTCCTGTGAAGTTAGTTTTACCCAAGTTTCCTCTATCTTACTATCTCGTTTTTTATCAATGGATTTCCACTTTAGGCAATCCAATATTTCTTCCGGCTTTGTTATAAGCATTGCTCCGTTTTTAATTAATTCATTACATCCTTCGCTGAGCGGATCAATGGTTCTGCCTGGAAGCGCACATACCTCTCTTCCTTGTTCCAAAGCCTGATCCACAGTAATCAGAGAACCACTCCTTTTTCTTGCTTCCACGACAAGAATTAAATCAGATAATCCACTGATAATTCGATTTCGAATTGGAAACATATAAGGAAGTCCTCTCATTCCAATCGGAAATTCGGATATTAAACCTCCACTTTGAGGAATTTGCATATATAAAGAAATATTTTCTGCTGGATAACAAATATCCACCCCATTTCCAAGTACTGCAAACGTTTTTCCCTGCTTTAATGCACCTTTTTGTCCCCATGCATCAATGCCTGCCGCCATTCCACTAATAATTTGCACCTGAGCCCTGGCCAATTGCTCTCCAAAATAAAACGCAGCCTCTCTGCCATACTCTGAACATACTCTTGCTCCAACGATCGCAACCGATGGCAATTCCTCCTTTGGCAATTCCCCTTTTACATACAAACTAAACGGAGCATCGGGCAGAGACTTCAGACGTTTTGGATAGATGGAATCTTCCAATAATACAAATCTTATGTGTTTTTCTTCTAATTCATGATACTGTTTTATTATCTTTTTCCTATTTTTCTTCGCCCATTCCCAGCTTTCGTAGTCTTTTTTTCGTATATAAGGTATCTGTTCTAATTCTCTCGTTCCAATTTGATAGATCAATTCTGGTGTTTGATAACGTTCTAACAACATTCTGATTTTCGCATTTCCAAACCCTGGAATATTACAAATCCAGTACCAATACTCTCTATTTGTCATATTTCACTCTTCTTTCCGTAATCCCAAAACTTTTGTTCTAAACTCCGATACGTAATTGCTTCTGCTAAATGTTCTGTTGTAATTGTTTCCATTTCTGCTAAATCTGCAATTGTTCTGGCTACTTTTAAAATTCGGTCATATGCCCTAACACTTAATCTCATCTGATGAAATACATGCCGTAATAATTCTTTCTCAGCCGCCCCAAGCTCACAATACTGTTCTATCTGCCTTCCAGAAAGTTGAGAATTAAATAAAATGGCTTCTTCTTTATACCGAAGTTTCTGCATCTGCACTGCTTTTTCTACTCTGCTGCGAATCTGAGCCGAAGTTTCATTTGTTTTTTTGCTGTGAAGTTCTTCATAATGGACTCTTGGAGATTCTACACAAATATCAATTCGATCCAAAAGCGGCTGAGAAATTCGTCCGAGATACTGTCGAATCTGTTTCATACTGCAATGACAAATACTACGGTCTGGATAATAACCACAACTGCATGGATTCATTGCTGCCAGCAAAAGACAGTCCGCTGGATAAGTATCACTTCCATATACTCGTGAAATGACTACTTTTCGATCCTCCATCGGCTGACGCATAACTTCCAATGTCGTACTTTGAAATTCTGGCAATTCATCCAAAAACAAGACTCCTTTATCTGCTAAACTCATTTCGCCTGGTTTTGGAAAAATTCCTCCTCCAATTAAAGAACTGGGAGATGCAGTATGATGCGGACTGCGAAATGGACGCTTTCTGATTAGCGGCTCTCCTTCTGGAAGCATACCACATATACTATATATTTTTGAAATTTCAATACTTTCTTCCAACGTAAGTGCAGGTAAAATCGTTGGAATTCGCTTTGCCAGCATAGATTTTCCAGAACCAGGCGGTCCTATCATTAACATATTATGCATACCTGCTACAGCCACTTCTGCTGCACGTTTTACAATGGTCTGACCACTAATTTCAGAAAAGTCTACCTCCCCTTCTTCTTGTATTTTTAAATAATCTTCTGGATTTACGCTTACTTGATATTCTTTGGACGGGAATTCTAAAAATTGAACCGTTTCTTTTAAAGAATTTAATCCATAAATTTCAACTCCCTGTATGACTGCCGCTTCTTTTGCATTTTGTATTGGAACAATATACCGCCTAATCCCAGCTTTTTTCCCTTTACTAATAAGTGACAGCATCCCATGGACGGGACGAATTTGTCCATTCAGCCCTAACTCCCCAATAAATACTGTGGACTCCGTATAATCCTGTGGAATAATTCCAACCGCAACGAGAATTGCAATTGCAATTGGTAAATCAAATAAATTCCCTTGTTTTCTTCGATCCGCTGGGGAAAGATTAACCGTAATTCGATTTGGAGGCATCGAATAACCTGAATTTCGCAAAGCAGTCCGAACTCTTTCTTTTGCTTCCTTAACTTCAGAAGCCAGAAATCCTACCATATCAAAACTAGGCAGTCCATTTGCAACATCTGCTTCTACTTCCACAACGTAACCATCAATTCCTGCCGCTGCAATACAATTTACTTTACCAAACATAGATTCATTCCTTTCTTTGTTTTAATTTTGAATTGGGGAAAATATGATTTGCTTTGATTTACAATTTTGAATAACGAGAAGAGCTAAAATGAAGAGGCTGTATACTGAGTAACTAATTTTAACTTCCTGCCTAATTACTCAGTATTCAGCTATTGCAAAGTGTTAATGTTTACTTTGATACCATACACGAATCCTATTAATCAAAAATTGAAAAAATTACACGATTATTTCTTTTTAAAATTTCTAATCCGATTTTCTACTGCTTTAGCAAGAGCTTCTTCTCCATTAATATGATAATGCGAAGCCAGATTTGCTACATCCATTAACAGAGATCCAATCATTGCCTGCCGATTGATTTCCTTTTTCTTTTCTAATTTTTCTAGATTTTCTTGAATTGTTTTTAAGACATCTTTCACGGAATTATCTTGATCTACTCCCGATTTTTTCAATAATTTTTGTGCACGAATCAGCGCTGGAAATGCCTTCGGGATGGATTCTAATTCATTTTCTCGTTCTAACCCCTTTTCTTTCTTTTCTTGTCGTTTGAGTTCTTCCCAATTTTCCACTACTTGATCAGAACAATGAACGGACTGACTTCCAAACACATGCGGATGACGACGAATCATTTTTTTATTAATTTCATCAATCACATCTTTTAATTCAAAAATCCCCTCTTCTGAAGCAATTTGACTATGCAATACGACTTGCAGTAACACATCTCCCAATTCTTCCTTCAAATTAGCAGCATCCTTTGTTTCAGAAAGACGATGAATCGCTTCTACCACTTCATAAGCCTCTTCAATCATACAGGCCTTTAAAGACTCATGCGTTTGAGCACGATCCCATGGACATCCATTTTCTGCACGCAATTGTTTCACAATCTGACAAAACTGATCGAATGCCTCAGCAGCATTTGTACTGTGAATCTGATCCCACTTAAGAGACGATATTGAATCAGTCAAATCCAATCGCTTTACTTCCGTCCCTTGCAAATCTTTAATGATAAAGCAATGATTTTCATAAATCATATAGGTTGGCACATTCCCGTTTTTTGGAATCGAAACGGAACCAGGATTTAAATAAATATAATTTGACCTCTTCTCAGCCGCCCATATATGGGTATGACCATGCAGCAAAATATCTCCTGACTGAAGCGGCGGCAAATTTTGTTCATGGAATACATGACCATGTGTCGCAAAAATCATTCGAGAATCCAAAAAGAAAATTGCATACTCTGCCATGACGGGAAATTCCAGTACCATCTGATCGACCTCTGCCTCACAATTCCCTCGCACACATAAAATTTGATTTTTTCGTTGATTTAACAGGTTAATCACTTCTTTTGGACAATAATCACGAGGCAAATCATTTCTAGGGCCATGATAAAGGAGGTCTCCTAGTAAAATCAATCGGTCCGCCCGTTCTTTCTCATAACAGTCCAGCATCTTTTTGCAATAATATGCCGATCCATGTAGATCGGACGCAATCATAAGTTTCAATGTCTTCCTCCAATCTGTATTTATAAACACTACTCTACTTCTTTTATCGTAATACCATATGCCTGTAATCCCTCTGTAATGGATTCATAAGAGGTTACATGTACCGTTTTGATTCCCATACATGCCGCCTGTTCCAAATTTTCCACTGTGTCATCCAAAAATACTGCATCTTCTGCACAAATCTTATATTTATTCAGCAGCTCCTCATAAATAGCTGCATCTGGCTTAATTTTTTGAACTTGGTAGGAAATAATTCCCCCATCCACTTCCTTTAAAAATTGAAAGGTTTTCTTTGCATGTTCAAATAATGTCTTCCCATAGTTGGAAAGAACATAAACCTGATATCCCTGTTGTTTCAAACATTTTACCAAGTTTTGTGCATAGTCATATTCCACTACTAAATCTGACATATCTTGAAAAATTTCTCGTATTTCCTTTTCATATTGTGGCCGATGCTGAATGCATTTCATAATAATTGCTTCCTCTTTCATTACACCTCGGTCAAATTCTTTCCAAATTGGATTCAGAAATACTGCGTCAGCCACTGCTTTCTCTACTTCCTGAGAAAAACCGAATGCATGTAAATATTCCTTCCAACGATAATTTGCCAGCACATTTCCGATATCAAAAATAATTGTATGTATCATAACTCCTCCTTTGTTGTTTCAGTTTTTGTATGGATATTCAACCATTTTTTTAAATAAGCAAAAATGATTTCTCTCTGCTTTTCATTTAATATTTCATGTCTTGCCCCTGGAAAAAGTGTCATATTAATATCTTGTATTCCGACTCTTTTGAATTGATCATATAATTTCTTTACTCCCACTCCAAAGTTGCCAACAGGATCCTCCTGTCCTGAGATGAGATAAATTGGTAAATTTTTGGGGATTCGCTCCATATTCTCATGGGAGGCAACTCGAACTAAAACTCGGAAAAAATCTCGATATGCACCTGCAGTAAATTTAAATGTACAAAACCGATCCGCTAAATAACGATCTACAGTTGTTTTATCCGATGAAATCCAATCTGCTTCTGTTCGATTTGGAGCGAATTTCCGATTATAACTGCCCAGTACGATTTGATCAATAAACCGACTTCGATAACGAGATCCAAACAATTGAATCAATCCACTCGCTAACAACTCACCTAAACGTGCTTCTGGCAAACAGTGATACCCCGTTCCCATTAAAATTACTCCGTCCAATTCTTTTCCAAATTTCATCATATAATTTCTTACGAAAAAAGAACCCATGCTATGTCCCATTAGAAAAAATGGTACATTTGGAAACTGTTTTTTTGCATATGTTGTTACTTGATGAATATCGAAAATAACCGCACGATCTCCATCTTTTTCACAAAAAAATCCCAGATCTTTTTCTTCCTTTGCTGTATATCCATGTCCTAACTGATCATGTCCAATTACTGCAATACCCGACTTATTTAAATAAGCTGCAAATGGTTCATACCGCTCTATATACTCTACCATCCCATGGACGATTTGCAGCACTGCTTTTACTTCCTTTTGAGGAATCCAGATGACTGTATGAAGTCGTTCTGTCCGAATTACGGATGGTAATGAAATGTTTTTTACTACGCTCATAATATACTACTACCTTAAATACAATAAATTTAAGACTCGCAAGCGAATCTTGGCATAGGATTCGAGTCAGTTGCCCATAACAATTTTCCAAATCCTTATGGAGCGTTTATCCGATGAGGAATTCATCCTCGTCACTCATACAAATTCGTCGCTTACCGCCTGTAGAAGAAGAAATCTTCCCTCATCAGATAAATGGCTGCCTTTTCTCCTCATTTTGAATTATTTCTTATATTTTACCCTATACTTTCTAAATTATAAAAAATCATTTTGAATTTTTCTTTAATATTAAAAGAATACCATAAAATGAGGGAAAAAGCAAGAACATATATTCGTCAAATAAAAAAATTTTTAATAAGAATGAATAGAAGGAGTTCTTAGTTTACCATTAATAATATTATTATTTTAAATAATTTTTTAGTTTTATTAATGCTCCTTTTTCAATTCGGCTTACGTAAGAGCGAGAAATCCCAAGCTGATCCCCGATTTCTCGCTGCGTATATTCTTTAGAACCAAATAGGCCGTATCTCAAACATAAAACCGTTCTCTCTTTCTCCTTTAAGCAAGTTTTTAATGCTTGATAAAGCTGCTTGACATCCTCTTTATATGCAATCATTTCTGATATTTCTTTTTCATCCATTTCAACAATATCCATTAAATTAATCTCATTGCCCTCTTTATCGGTACCAATTGGTTCATATAAACTAATTTCCCGACTTCTTTTCTTTTCTGAACGCAGCATCATTAGGATTTCATTAGCTATCCTCACATGGAATTACAAGAAAGCTTCCTATTCGCTTATTTTAAACTATTTTTTCCACGATCGGAAGAATTAATTTTCTTTTAATATTGTTTGTACTTTTATCCAGTCTTTTCCGTATATGATTCCTTTATGAGCTCCAATTGCGATAATCCATTCCTTTATATCTCGTATTTGGGTTGTTTTTCCAGCTCTCTGCAATGTACGATTGTATGCCATAATTCCATTTTTCCCATTAAACTGTTCTTTCTGTGCAAATATCATTGCTTCATTTTCTTGAAAATAATTCCATGCATCCTGATCCGCATTTAAATAAACTGGATTAGACAATATTCCTTTAATTGTAAATCGGGAAAAGTTTTTGCCATTTTTTGTCCTGTAACTATGTTCAAGCAAAAACTGTTCAGTTTCTTTAAAGGAAGTTGTTTTCAAAAAAACTTGATAAATTGTTTTTACTGTCGTTATTTCCCCTGGAATTTGCTCCAATTGATAGGTCTTTTTTAATTTTCCTTGATCAGTAATACTGGAAACTTCCTTTGATTGATAACCTGTCGGTGTAATTCCGCCAAGCCACCTTCCTGTTTTTGCCAGCTCTTTCATATTATCTTGTATTCGTTCTGCAATCGTTTCCCTCTCTAACTGAGAAAATACAGACGCAATGTACATCATTGCCCTTCCCATTGGGGAAGATGTATCAAATTGCTCTTTAATAGACACAAATGCAATATTCATATCATTTAACTGATCAATCAATTGAGCGAAATCCCCAATATTCCTGCTAATTCGATCTAACCGATATACAATAATACTGGACAGTTTTCCCTTTCTAGCATCCTTCATCATATCTTTAAATTTAGGCCGTTCCAACGTTTTTCCTGAAAATCCTTCGTCTTCATAAATTGCAATTTGATTTTCCACATCCTCTTTCCAATGCATTTTAATATATTGCTTGCAAAGTTCAATTTGATTTTCTATACTCTCTCCTTTTCCTGTAAATTTCGACTTACGAGAATAAATTGCAATCACAATGGCTCCTCCTGATACCGATTTTGGATTCCTTCCCAATAGCATATTCTCTTTCTCTTCTACTTTATGAATATTTTTAACTGTATTACAAAAAGGACAATCTTCCTTACAGAAAATTCTTTACAAAAAATAAAATTTCTTATTTTACTTACTAAAAAATGATGTACGGAATAACGATTAAGCAAAAACAAATAGATGAAATCATTGTCCCACACATCATTTTTTTTAGTTTTTTAGTCTCTTTTTCTTACTAATATTATGATAGAATTTCTGACATCCTTATCTAAAATTTATTTATCTTTTATATTGCAGAAACACCACATTCAAAACAAATCTTAATCCAATGGTTGAAATACAAAAAAGAAATTTTTCCTTTGCTGATTTCTTAATAATCTCTTTCTTATTTTACCATGTTTTTTTATAACGATGACGAATATTATATTTTAAAATCGTATATGGGGCTGGTTTTTTCCCCTGTTCCTTGATTTTATCATTCATATAATCACGAAGCTTCCATATATTTACTCCAGTTGTGGAAGATGTTACATTTAATGTATCTAGCAACATTTGTTCCGTAAAGCCCAAATCGTTCTGAATCAACTGAGGATCCATTCCAAGAATTTTATAATTTCTTCTGAGTTCTCTACTTGTAGTCTTTTTCTTTTCTACGCTTAAGCTCATACCATGCCTCCATTATCTTTTTCTTTTATTTTAGTCACATTTATGGTATTCAAATAAAGTAATTTTATTACCATTTCTTTATGCGTTTGCAAAAATGGAAGAAATAAACGATTTTTTAATTGGATTGATATTGCTTTTTTGTTTTTTTCTGCATCACTGCCATATTATCATACTGCCTTTAAAAGTCAATATATAATTTCTTACGTTTTCTTTAAATCTTTTTAAAATCTTTGTAATACAATCTTTGTTTTTTTATGATAGGATAGCATTATCAATACATTTTGCTGCATAACTGGACAACTTATTTCCTCTCTCTACATCAAATGTATTTACTGCTTTGATAAGACCAATGGTTCCTATTGAAAGCAAATCTTCCATTTCTTGTTCTGCAAAGTTATACTTCTTTATAATATGAGCAACAAGACGCATATTTCGTTCAATTAATAATTCTCTTGCTCTTTGATCTCCTTGCCTGAATCGCTCCAGGCATTCTCTTTCTTCTGATGCACTCAACGGTTTTGGAAATGTTTTCAATGAAAAAGCCACCTGTAACGCCATTTATTATATTCTATGTGTCCCAGGCAGCAAATGTGCTTTTCCATATTGATTTTGTTTTATAGCTTCTTTTATGATTGATACCCGTAATCTGTTACTCACCGCCTGTAGAAGCAGGAGTCTTTCCTCCATCCGATAAAGTTTTTCTAAGTTTGACAATATTTCTCGCCTGTTTTCTTCTATCATCATCAATAGCAGCATAATGTTTTTTCGTTGTATTGACATCTGCATGTCCTAATACATCTGCTACAAGATAAATATCTCCTGTTTCTCTATATAAGTTTGTACCATAAGTACTCCGCAATTTATGAGGCGTAATATTTTTCATCGTAGTTACTGCACGGGAATATTTCTTTACAAGATTTTCTACCGCCCGGACTCCAATCCTTCTCCTTTGAAGGGATAAGAAAAGTGCATGTTCCTCTCCTTCTTGTGCAACAATCTGATTTCGCTGTTCCAAATAATCTAATAGTGCAAGCTCTACTTCATCGCCAAAATAAACAATAACTTCCTTTCCTCCTTTTCTATGAACTTTAATTCCATCATTTTTTAAATCTACATCTTCTAAATTTAGTCCCACGCATTCCGAAACACGAATTCCAGTCCCCAGTAATAATGTCATAATTGCAAGATCTCGAATACGTGTCCGCTGATGGAATACTTTTTGTTTTTCCGTCAATTTGCTTCCATGATCCACCTGATCCAATAACGCTTCCATTTCATCCAAATCCAAACGAATAATCGCCTTTTCGTGAAATTTAGGTGTTTGCACTAACTCAACTGGATTATACTTAATTGACTCGTTTCGATAAAAATAACTGTAAAAGGATTTTAAGGAAGATAGCTTTCGCATAATCCCACGCTCTTTATTCGTATGAATCTGCTGTTCTTCATCTTCATATACTTTCACATAGTCCAAATATTCTTCTATATCCATAGGACTCAATTGTTCCAACTGTGCAAGTGTAATTTCTTTCACTTCTATTTTCTGAAAAATTGGATTCATTTTATGAAGGAAGCGGAAAAATATATTCAAATCATAAGCATAAGCAATTCTCGTTCGTGAAGAAGTTCTCGTCTCAATACCACGAAAATAACTTTTTGCAAATGGCGGGAGCGTGGAAACTAATTCTCTCAGTTTATAAGTATTTTTTATGTCAATTTGTTCTTGATAGCTCTGTTCTTTCAATCTTATTTCCCCCTATTTTATTTTTTTCTATCCCAATCCTCTATTTTCCCATTTTGAATTGCCGAAAAAAGCCTTTTTTTAATACCTGGATACTGATGATTTAACTCTTTTAACAAATTCTTCATCTCCTCTCTTTTGGTATGCTGATCTACGGGACATGGATTTTTTATAGGAAGCAAATTTTGCTTTTTTATAAATCCAATCACTTCCTTCTCTGACACATAAATAAGCGGACGA
This sequence comes from Candidatus Fimimorpha faecalis, assembly GCA_018712075.1. Lineage (GTDB taxonomy): Bacteria > Bacillota > Clostridia > Lachnospirales > Lachnospiraceae > Fimimorpha > Fimimorpha faecalis. Next base: position 52,673 of record DVHN01000001.1, on the reverse strand, counting down.
ATAACAGCAATATTTCTATCTGGAAAATATGTGTATGGTCCAAATGAATAAAAACGCCCTTCAAAAAACAAAGACAATAACATTGTTTCAATTACATCATCTTTATGATGTCCATATGCAATTTTATTGCATCCCAATTCCTGCGCTGCATTTAATAATGCTCCTCTTCTAAATTTAGCGCAAAGTGCACATGGATTTTTTTCCTTTCTCTCTTCAAAAATAATCGTTCCGATTTTAGTCGATATCTTTGTAAATGGTACTTGAAGCAAATCACAGAGTTTTTGTAAAGAAGTTGTATCATAGTTAGAAAATCCCATATCCACAGTCACTGCATGAATGGAAAATGAATTTGGATAAAACCTACGTAAATGACTCAGTGCATATAATAGGGCGATACTATCCTTTCCACCCGACAATCCAATCATAATTTTGTCATTTTGTTCAATTAAATGATAATCTTTTACTGCTTGGCGAGTATAACTAAGCAGTTTTTGTGATTCCATAATGTACGCTCTCCTTCCCATTCACTTCTTTTATTTCCCTCTGTATCGGAAAACTACTAAATTAATTTTTATTATACCTTTTAACAACATTAGAATCAAGAATCAAATATACAGATTTTACAAACTCTCTAAAATAATAGTAAGATTATTTTTCTTAGTTTTTGTTTTTTTGTATTGTATTTTTTTTACATCTCTGTTAAAATATAATAGTATTTATTAAATAGCTATTCAGTGCTGAGTAAATATCAAATCATATTTTATTTATAGGAGGATTTTCAAAATGAGAAAAACAACTAAAGTTGTTGCTATGATCGCAACTGTTTCATTACTTGCACTTACAGGATGTACTCAAAACCCAGCTCAGACAGGCTCCGATGCTGCTACTACTCCAGCTGCTTCCGATGCCGCTACTACTCCAGCTGCTTCTGATGCCGCTACTACTCCAGCTGCTTCCGATGCTGCTACTACTCCAGCTGCTTCCGACGCTGCTACTACTCCAGCTGCTTCCGACGCTGCTACTCCAGCTGCTTCCGATGCTGCTACTCCAGCTGCTTCTGACGCTGCTACTCCAGCTGTTTCTGACGTTGCTGCTCCAGCTGGTGGAGCCGATGCTTCTGCACTTGAATAATTAGACTTGAATATTTATCGCTTTTATACATAAATTTACAAAACGGAGCTGTTTTTTATAAAACGGCTCCGTCTTTCTATTTTGCAATTAATTCATCAATCTGGCTAAAGGCTCTATTATATCTGATAAATTTGTAATCGCACGATTTAATTCTTCTATATCCATTTTCTCCACTGCATCTGACAAATTTTTAATCGCTGTATTCAAATTTTCCACATCTACCTGACTTAACTGATCTGTCATCTGTTGTACTTCTTCATTTAATGTAACGATCAATTCATCAATATCTGTAGTCAATTTTTCCATTGATTCTTGATCTAAATTCAATTGGATCTGACTTATTCTATCCATCGTATTCACTGCTTTTGGAACTAGAATAAGGGCCGATATAAGCACAATAACGAATATTCCAACGCAGGAAGCTGCCATAACTTGCAGCATACGAAACTGTTTTTTCATCTGTTCTTCCATTTTCCTCACCCTTTCTTATTAGCCAATTCCTCCCAGAATAATCCCTGCGATATATACCATCAATGTAATGCCAACAAACACATATTTTGTAATTGGCTCAAACCATTTTCCAAGTGGTTTGGGATGACCAATCTGAACTTGTTTTCTTGCAAATCCCTTTGGGCAAATCCAAAAGAACATAATTGCTGCCAGTAAAGCTCCCAAAGGAATCATATAAATGGATACTATATCCATCCATGTTCCTACTGTATCTGCACTTTCAATAAAAATTCCTATCAATGCTGCAAGTAACGCTACAATCAGCACTGCCATTTTTCTTGATAATTTAAATTGCTCTTGCAGCGCTTCAATTGGAGTTTCAAATAAATTCATCAGAGAAGTAATTGCTGCAAAAATCACTGCAATAAAAAAGATGATGGAAAATAGACTTCCAAACGGCATTTGACGAAATACTTCTGGCAATGTAATAAACATAAGTGGAGGTCCAGCCGAGACATCCAGTCCAAATGCAAATACAGCTGGTATCACAACCATCGCCGCAAGCAATGCCGCACAAGTATCAAAAAAAGCTACATTTCTTGCAGATTTCACTACATCCACATCTTCTTTTAAATAACTTCCGTATACAATTGTACCAGAACCAGCTAGAGAAAGTGAAAAGAATGCCTGTCCTAATGCATAAATCCATGTCTGAATATTTCCCAATTCTTCCCATCTTGGAATAAAAAGATATTTGTATCCTTCTATTGCCCGATCTAATGTAAGCACTCGAACAAGCAATATTAAGAAAAATACAAAAAACAATGGCATCATCACTTTATTCATTTTCTCAATCCCACTTGCAATACCAAAGATCATAATTGCAAACGTAATCAGAAGCCCAAACATATGCCATCCGATACTGCCAAAGTTTACTGCAAATTCTCCAAAATAAGCAGCGACATCGGTTGTTTGAAATAAACTTCCCGTTATTGACGCAACCAGATACTTAAATAACCACCCCACTACAACCGAATAACCAACCGCAATACCAAAGGAACTAATAACGGGAATCATTCCAACAAATTTTCCGCCCTTTTTTCCTCTCAATTGTACTGCTTTTGCAAATGCTCCAACTGGACCTGTTTTCATTGCACGCCCAAATGACATTTCTCCTAATACTCCAGAAAAGCCCAATAATAGTACAAAAATAAAATATGGAATCAAAAATGCAGCTCCGCCGAACTTTCCAGTACGGTAAGGGAACATCCAAATGTTTCCCATTCCTACGGCGGAGCCAATACATGCTACAATAAATCCAAATTGAGTACGAAACTGATCTCTTTTTTTATTTTGTCCCATGACACTTCCTCCTATGTCTTTTTTCCAATGGGTAAAACCCTATCGCTATTATAGCGAAAAAAAACTACAATCACAAGAGTTGTTTCTTATTATCTTCCATAATGTTTTTCAATCTGATTAATAATCTGATACAATCCAATGGCTATTACGCATAAAATAAGAATACTCATAATTACCAAATCCAGCTGAAATACTTGACTTCCATAAATAATCAAATATCCCAGTCCCTCTTTTGCTGCCAAAAACTCCCCAATAATTACTCCAACTAAACAAAGACCAATATTTACTTTCATATTGCTAATAATCATTGGGACACTTCCTGGAAGTAATACATATTTCATAACGCTATATTTATTTCCTCCTAAAATATAAATCAATTTTACAAGATCAGGGTCCATCTCTTTAAAACTCGTATAGAGAGTAAGAATACTTCCAAATACCGCTACAGAAACTGCTGCCACAATAATCGTTTTTATGTCATTGCCAAGCCATACAATTAAAACAGGAGCCAATGCCGATTTTGGCAAACTGTTCAACATAACTAAATACGGTTCCAATATTTGTGCCGCCGATGTACATGTCCAGAGCAGCACAGCACTTGCAATTCCAATCAGCGTTACAATTCCAAAACTGACGAATGTTTCGATCATAGTAATTTTTATATGGAGAAATAAACTTCCATCCAAAGTCATTTGATATATTGTTTCTGCAATTCGACTGGGACTGCTAAAAATAAAATCATTGATCCATCCCGCTCTTACTGCTCCCTCCCAAACACCAACAAACAAAATGAATAAACCAAACTGAGCAAGATGAATTTGCCATCGCCTCTTTTTTTCTTCTAATACATATAACTCATGAGCATTCATTTTCTTGCAGCTCCTTCCATATTGTATTAAAATAAGATGCAAATGGTTTTGCATTTCTCCTTTGAAGAGGAGTTAAATTTTTATCAAAATCCAATGCTACAATATTCCTTATTTTGGCAGGTCTACTGCTTAAAATAACAACCCGATCTCCCACACTAATTGCTTCAGATAAATCATGTGTGACTAAAATGGCTGTTTTATTTTCTTTTTTTAAAATATCGTAAATATCATCACAAACGCCTAATCTCGTTTGGTAATCTAATGCTGAAAATGGTTCATCCAATAAAAGCAATTCTGGTTCCATTGCTAAAGTTCGAATTAGAGCCGCTCTTTGTCTCATTCCCCCAGAAAGTTGAGAAGGACGTGATGCTGCAAATTCTGATAAACCATAGGTTTTTAACATGTTATCTACACGCATCCTTGAATCAGAGTCCAATTTATGTTGAAGTTCTAATCCAAGTGTAACGTTACTATAAATAGTTCTCCATTCAAATAAATGATCTTTTTGCAGCATATACCCGATATTCATTGCTGTTTGATCCATTGCCTTCCCTTTTAATAAAATCTCTCCTTCATCTGGTTGAATTAACCCACATATCAAATTTAATAATGTCGATTTTCCACACCCCGACGGTCCCACAATTGAAATAAATTCTCCTTCTTCAATTTGAAGTGATATTTCTTTTAACGCCAATGTCTCGGCTTCCATTGTTTGATAAGAATACGAAACTGATTTTAATTCTAAAAAATGGTTCATCTTCCCATTGCCTCCTATCCAAACATTCTGCTGTATTATATGAACTGCAAATAGAAAACGCAACCATTCTTTCCCGTTTTCCTAACACAAAAAAAGATTATGAATTCGGAATGATTCTAATCAAAACTGAGCTTTTCATCATCCAATTCATAATCTTTTCTCAATCATTATTTTTTATACTGCCTTTTTCGGACGAATAATTTTCGCTGGACATTTTTCTGCACAAATGCCGCATCCAGTACATTTGCTATAATCAATTTTAGCAACATTTCCAACCATACTGATTGCTCCATTTGGACATTGCTTTACACAAAGCGTACATCCAAGGCAACCTGCATCACAGTTTTCTTTTACCATCTTACCTTTATCTTGTGAATTACAAGTTACATGGTAAGTCGATTTATATGGAACTAACTCAATTAATTGATTTGGACAAACTTGTACACATTTTCCACAAGCCACACATTTTTCTGGATCTACAACTGCAACTCCATCTACAATATGAATGGCATCAAACTGACATTCACTAACACAAGATCCAAATCCCATACATCCATAAGAACAGCGTTTTGCTCCCTTTCCAGGTACAACTGCTGCATCACGGCAATCTTTAATACCCGTATAAACACATTTTTCCTTTGCTACTCCACAAGTACCTGCACATTTCACAAATGCAACCTTTTTTTCTGTTTCCGTCGTCTCCACTCCCAAAATGGCACTAATTTTTTCTGCCACTGGTGCTCCACCAACGGGACAAGCGTTTGGAGCAGCTTCTCCTGCTGCAATTGCCTTCGCTAATGCATCACAACCAGCATATCCACAACCTCCACAGTTGTTGCCTGGAAGTTCTTCACGAACTGCAATTTCTTTTTCATCTACTTCTACTTTAAATTTTTCTGCTGCCATTACCAGAAGAAGTCCGATAATGAGACCAATAACACCGACCACGACGGCAGCTATTGCAACACCTGTTACATCCATATCTTTCTTCCTCCTAAATTAATCCTGAAAATCCGAAGAATGCAATTGCCATTAATGCTGCTGTAAGCAGTACAATCGGCGCACCCTGAAATGGTTTTATAATATTATTATGAGCAATTCGTTCACGGACCCCAGCTAACAATATAATCGAAATTGTAAAACCAAGAGCCGTACCAAACCCATTTACAACACTCGTAACAAAATCGTATTCTTTCTGCACATTGGTTAATGCCACACCCAACACTGCACAGTTCGTTGTAATCAATGGTAAATATACGCCCAACGCCTGGTATAAACCTTGACTATTCTTTTTCAAAAACATCTCTACCAACTGCACTAATGCTGCAATGACTAAAATAAATACAATCGTCTGTAAGAATTCCAGCCCTGTCGGAATAAGAATAAATGAATAAATCAAACTGGCACAGGCAGATGCAATTGTGATAACAAAGATAACCGCAAGCCCCATACTGGCCGCTGTTTTTACTTGCTTGGATACTCCCAAGAATGGACATAAACCAAGAAATTGGCTTAATACAACGTTATTTACAAGGGCAGCTCCAACCAATACTAAGATCAATTCTTTCATGGAAATCCCCCTATTCTTCTACTTTTTTATTTGGCTTCTTAACAGGAGTAACTTTCCTTCCTGTCGATTTTACAGTTGTCTTATTAGAAGCCTTTTTTTCTGGTTTTTTCTGTTCTACTTCTGGTATTTCTTCTAATTGTTCTTGTTCTTCTTTTCTTTGTTCTTCTTTTCTTTCTTCACAGGCAGCAGAACAAGATCCACAATGTCCATCGCATCCCTTTTCCACCTTCTTATTTGCTTCTGTATGAATATGCATTGCATTCAAGAACGCAATAATTAAAGATAATACAAGGAATGCACCTGGAGCCAAAATAAAAATAGAAACTGGTTCATAAGCCTCTGGCATAACCGTTACACTAAAAGCAGTTCCTGCTCCAATTAACTCACGGAATAATCCAATACAAGTTAATGCGATTGTAAAACCAATTCCCATACCAATACCATCAAAAGCAGAAAGAATTGGTGGATTTTTAGATGCAAATGCTTCTGCACGACCTAAAATAATACAGTTTACTACGATAAGTGGAATATAAATACCAAGCGCATCATATAAAGTAGTAACATATGCTTGCATTAATAATTGAACTACTGTTACAAGAGACGCTACAATAACAATGTATGCTGGGATTCTGACCTTATCTGGGATAATATTTCTTAAAAGAGAAATAATAAAGTTTGAGAAAATCAATACGACCATTGTGGAAACGCCCATACCTAAGCCGTTAATTGCCGATGTAGTTACTGCAAGAGTGGGACACATACCAAGCATTAAGACAAATGTCGGATTTTCTTTTGCAACGCCATTATAAATACGTTCCATATATTTATTCATATTCCCACCTCCTTATTCTACTGGTGCAGCATTAACTGCTGCTGGTGTTGTTGCTGCTGGTTCCGAGGATACTGGCGTTGTTTCTACAACTGGATTCGTCGCCGGTGTCACAGGATTGGATTCTATTACTGGATTGGACATCTCTGGGGTTGATGGATCGGTTCCCATTTCTGGAGCAGAAGATTCTGGAATTCCTGTTGCTGGATCCGATGGAGTAGTACCTATATTTTCAGATGGAACGGTTATGTTTTGTGCCTCTTGAATAAATTTAATTGCCGCATTTACAGCATTCGTAACGGCATTCGATGTAACCGTTGCACCACTTAATGCATTAATCTCGCTGTCACTCTGACTTCCCGTCTTTGTTACAGTAAATTGTTCTACTGCTTTATTTTTAAACTGATCGGTAAATTCTGGTTCTTGTGCTCTCATACCTAGTCCAGCTGTTTCATTAATTGTCATAATCTGAACACTATTCACTGCTAACTGACTATTAAATCCAACCGTTAAAGCAATTTCTCCGCCATATCCATCATTGCTCGATGCATTTACTACATAACCCATTGGATTTCCAGCTGCATCCACACCTACAAGCGCTTCATTTACAACTACATTACCCAATGTTCCATCGGAGAACATTCCTTCTGCATTTGCAGTTGGAATTGCCTGTGTAAACTCGTCTGATTCCACAAAGTCTACTGCACCTGGACAAACTTGCTGATAAGCTTCTATTTTTGCTTTATATTCATTTTCTGCAATTACCGTTTTGGTTATCTGGTATACACCGCCTAAAATTAATCCTGCAAGCAACGTAATCACAAATAACTTCACTGCATCAATCTGCTTTCCAGACTGCTTTTGGGATCCCTTTTCCTCTTTCTGAGGAATTCCCTTCTTTTTACCATATCCAAATGCAGTTGGCATTGTAACACGTTCAATTAATGGTACTGTAATATTTCCTAAAATAATTGCATAAGATACTCCTTCTGCGGATGGTCCAAACAGACGGAATACACCTGTCAAAATACCAATTAAAATACCAAATACAATCTTACCGTTTCGAGTAATTGGACTTGTAACGTAATCGGTAGCCATAAAGAATGCACCTAACATCAAACCGCCGCCACACAGCTCGGCTGCTAAAAACGGTAAATTCAGCCCCTCTCCACTAAACAATAATACGAAGATGGCAAAGGAACCTATGTAAGAGATTGGAATCCATAATGTAATTACTTTACGAAGTACTAAATAAATTGCTCCAATCAAAATGGCCAATGTAGATACTTCTCCAATTGTACCACCTGTAAAACCAAGAAACATATCTACAACATTTACTGCATTTCCAGCTTTCAATTCAGCCAAAGGTGTTGGTCCTGTTACTCCATCTACAGAAAACGTACTCATCGTTCCAGCAAATGAAATCAATAAAAAACATCTGGCAGCAAGCGCTGGATTCATAAAGTTTTGTCCTAAACCACCAAATAATTGTTTTACAAATAAAATTGCAAAAACACTACCAATAATCGGAATCCACCATGGAACTTCTGGTGAAAGATTCAATGCTAATAATAAACCAGTTACTAATGCACTTCCATCTGTAATCGTTACTTTCTGATGCGTTAATTTTTCAAATAAAAATTCTGTAAGAATTGCTGTAATAACAGAAAGTAAAGTAATAATAACTGCTGGAAGCTTGAACCAGTAAATACCAAAAACAGTCGCAGGGACGAGCGCAATTGCAACATCAAACATAATACTACTTGTCGTATCTCCGCTTCTGCCATGTGGTGATGATGATACATTTAAAAAATCACTCACAACGTTACCTCTTTTCTATGTTTATTACGCTTTTTTACGGCGTTTCTCCATAACTGCTTTTCTAGCTTGTTTAAATGCCTGTGTCAATGGACGTTTTGCCGGACATACATAGGCACAGCATCCACATTCACAACACTCCATACCAAAGTTTGCTTCAAATCCCTCGATGTCATGTCTCTCTGCAAACTCCATTAATTTTTGTGGTACAATATGTCCAGGACATACAGAAACACATCTGCCGCAACGGATACATGCACTTGGCTCAAACTCTGCTGCCTCATCATGCGTCATACAAAGCAGTGCGGAAGAAGTTTTAATAACAGGAATATCCACCGTAGATAATGCCATACCCATCATAGGGCCTCCTGATATAATCTTTTCTGGATTTTCCTTCAATCCTCCTGCTGCTTCCAATAAATCTAAATAGTTCATACCAATTCGTGCATTAAAATTATGCGGCTGAACAACTGCGTCTCCTGTTACAGTTACAATACGACGAATCAATGGCGTTGATTTGCAAACTGCCATGTAAATCGAAATTACCGTATCAACGTTATCTACAATACAACCTGCATCTGCTGGAAGCATCGTGGAATTAATCTCTCTTCCAGAGACTGCATAAATCAACGTACGTTCTGCACCTTGCGGATATTTTGTCTTGAGAGGATATACTTCAATATTCTCTTCATCTTCTACCATTTCCCCAATTAAGCTAATCGCCTCTGGTTTATTATCTTCGATCGCAATAATACCTTTTGCGTGATCAAATAATTGAAGAATAACCTTCAATCCGCCGATAATCTTTTCTGGTTCTTCCATCATCATGCGGTAGTCAGATGTTAAATAAGGCTCACATTCTGCTCCGTTTACAATAACATAATCAATTTGGTCTTCATTCTTTGGAGTTAATTTCACATGGGTTGGGAATCCAGCTCCCCCTAAACCAACAATACCAGCATCTTTTATAATCTGGCGGATCTCTTCTTTTGACAACTTCGTATAGTCCCTGTCTTTTCCAAATCCATCCACTGCGGTATCTGATTCATCATTTGTGATAATAATAGAATTCACCATTGCACCAGAAGGAACTAATCTTGGTTCAATCGCCTTTACAGTTCCTGAAACAGAACTAACTACATTCGCTGAAATAAATCCGCCCGCTTCTGCTATTATCTGACCCATTTTGACATAGTCACCTTTTTTTACTAAAGGTTTCGCAGGCGCCCCAATATGCTGGGACAATGGGAAGATCATATCTCCATGCGGTGCAACCGTTTCTACTGGAATGTTTTTTGTCAGTTCCTTTCCGTCATATGGATGAACTCCCCCTTTAAATGTTCGTTTTTTCATAAAACACCAGGTCCTTTTCTTTATTTTTCCGATTTTTCGGATATTCCCCAGAAATCTCCACTGGATCTTTCTTATGGGATGCCACAGTAACGTGGAAAAGGTATTCTCCTGACTGCAGTGTCATCGAATACCCTACTATAAATACTACCTTGATTTTATTTATTTGTCAATATTATTATAGCAATATTTCCATCAAATTTATCGTTTAGTGATTTATTATTGTATAAATTCACGTACTTTCATTTCTTTACACTGCTCATCCGTCCATATGAAAGTACTTTCATTTTGCAATAATTATCTATTTTTTCACTAAGTTCTAAAACAACTTTTAATTTTTCTCAAGCATAAAAGACAGTGGCAGTAATTCTTTCAATTTATATTCCTTGAACATTTGATTTTTTGCTCCTAAAATAATTAAAAACTGTTCTGGATTGCAAAATTCTGCCATTACTTGACGGCAAACGCCACAAGGAGGACAGTATTGTGTCGCTTCACTTCCTTCCATTCCACCTACAATTGCAATGGCCAAAAACTCTCTCTTTCCTTCTGAAATTGCTTTAAAAAATGCTGTTCTCTCTGCACAATTACTCGGTCCATACGCTGCATTCTCAATATTACATCCAGAATAAATAGTTCCATCTTTCGCCAATAACGCAGCCCCTACCGTAAAATGAGAATATGGAGCATAGGCAAACTTTCTTGCCTCCAACGCTGTTTTTAATAGATTTTCTTGATCCAATCCACAACCTCCTTTTCTTTACCCGAACCAAAACTCCGACACAAGAAAAATAGGATAGAGTTTTATAGGAAGGAAATGAATCGCAATTAACCTACAAAACTTTATCCTATCTTACAAACTAGTTATATTATATTCCGTACTATCCTCTACTCTTTTCCTTTATTGCACAGGATAAGTTCCAAATTCAAAACCTTTTGCTCTTACTCCATCAATAAAGTCACCTAAAATCTGCGTATTTGTAGAAGACACTGCATGTAATAAATAAATTGCACCTGGATGTACTTCATCTAAACATTTTTGAAGACTTGTTGCTGGATCTGGCTGTGCACTTGTATCAAAATCCTTATGAGAAAAACTCCAGAACACACTCTTCATACCAAGGCTCTCTACCAATGCCAGCGACTGCTCACTAAATTCTCCCTCTGGGAAACGGAATAGCTTTACATCATATCCAAACTGCTCTTTAATCATATTATTAATCGTAAGAATTTCCTCTTTTTGCTGATCCAATGTTAATGTCGGCATTTGCTTATGGGAAACAGTATGGTTTCCAATAATATGTCCTTCATCAATCATACGCTGAATTAATTCTGGATCACTGTCAATAAACTGTTTCGTTACAAAAAATACTGCCTTCACATTCTTTTCCTTCAATGTATCCAAAATCGTTGGAGTATATCCCGCTTCGTAACCTTCATCCATCGTTAAGTAAATCACATTTTTATTCGTATCCTGAAGAAAATCTGCATTGTACTTTCCATATTTTTTTACATACCAATACATATCATTTGGTACATTTTTACTGTCTCTTCCATTTGCTGCTGAAAAGCCACATCCCCCACTCTCATTAGAAAGAGCTGGAATATTGCTTAAATAAGATTTATCTACTGCCTGCGTGGTAGTAGCTGCTTCTGATGCAGGAGCTGCGATTGATTCTGTTGTTGGTTCTGTTGTAGATTCCGCAGCTGACTCTGTAACAGCTTCCGATTCCGTCGTTGCCGCAGAGCTAGGTGTCGTTTCCTCTGGAGCAGAACTAGACACTGCCTGTGGCGTTGTTGACTCTGCTGGCGTTTGCTGCGTGTTACCGCATCCACTAAAAGTCAATATCCCACATAACAACAGGGCATAGATCGCACCTTTTTTTAACTTTGACATAACAATTCCTCCAATATTCCTTGTTTTCATTTCGTTTTCTCTGTCGGAATTATTATAACATTTTTTTCTTATTATGCAAGCTTCTTTTACAAAAAACATTTAAAAGAAAACAAACGCTTTTATACCTTATTTTTCTAAAAACACACATAATATACTTGACGTTCCACTAATTGTATAGTATATTATATCATATAGAACAATGATTTTGGAAACAATTTGAAAGTGAGGACTGATGGAATGAAAATGATAAAAAAAATGATTCTTTTTATGATACTGCTATTATCCTGTGCTACATTTTTATGCGCATGTAGTAATAGCCAAAATGACAATGAAACTCCTTCCAGCAAGGAATTAAATCAGGTTGCTGCACCACAATTACAACTCGAAAAGGCAGCCGCTCCAGAAGAAGTAATGAACTGCTTAAATGAAGTAGGGGCAATGACAATTGCACATAATTTACATAATTTAGAATCTGTTTCCTCCCCAAAATTTTCATTGGATGATATTCAGATCATGGAGCCATTTGTAATATATACGCTGCAGCAAGATGGAACGTTTAATCATAATAATATTTATTATTTTCCAGTTGTATCTAACCAAAACATATTATTTACATTAGATGTATTTTTAACCGATACTGGAGAATATCAATGTGGCTCATCTGAGAATGGAGAGAGATTAAGCCAGTTTCTTGGAAATGGCGCATGTCATCGAGTTTATGTGGATGGTGGAACAGAATCAAAAGCAGGAGAATATAATATGATTCCTGTAGAATCTGATACAAGAACAATTCAAACTGATGTAGAATTAACAAAACAGAATATCAATGTTTTGATGAATGTATCAGATGCTGTGCAATTAGAGTATGAGAAACTCCTTTAATAACTGCTTTACTGTTGATGCTTCTTCCACTCCTATACATCATAGATAAACATCTAAAGGATCGTATAAGAAAACTAGAAGAACAATTACAAAAGCAAATAAATGAATAACATATAAGAGGCTCATTAAATGTCGATTTCTCATTTAATGAGCCTTTCATATTCTACGGAAGTTTAAATAATTCTTTTAGCAGCTGTACCGCTCCATCTATGCCTACACTGTTGCTATTAATCGTCATATCATAACTCTCTTTCTTTCCCCAATGACGGTCGGTAAAGAAGTTGTAATAGCTGCTTCGTTCCTTATCTTTTTTCTTTATCATTGCAGTGGCTTCTTTTTTTGAAACTTCATATTTTTTCATAATTCGGTCTTGACGCATCTCCATGTCGGCATAAATAAATACCGAATGTACATGCCTTCTTCCCGATAATACATAATCAGCACAGCGTCCAATAATAATACAGGATTCTTTCTCAGCGAGCTGGCGAATAACTTCTGACTGAAGATTAAATAACATATCATTGAGAGGAAGCCCATAACCCGTTTTTTCATTTGCCATCTCATGATAGACAGTATAGAGTAGACTGCTCGCTTTCTTCTCTTCTGCCTGTTTCAATATGGCTGGATCAATCTCGCCATAGTCTGCTGCCATTTCAATAAGGCGGCTATCATAGCATTCTATGCCTAATTCCGCTGCTAACTTTTTTCCAATCTCCCTTCCTCCGCTGCCAAATTCCCTGGCAATCGTAATAATGTGATTTCCCATATACTTCACCCAACCTTTCTAAACTTTATTTTTGAAACAGATTTAAGAATTTTTGCCATAAATTCAACTTCTCTGTTGCTCTCTCTTCTGGTATTTCCTTTTCTGGCAGTTTGATTGCTTCTGTCTGAATTACAAATTGTACATTTGATACATTTTTATTTTTATCTGATACAAAGGAGACGGTCTTTACATCCTTTCCCATTTTGGAATCCAATTCTTTTGCTATCATATCTTTTAATTCCTGTTCCAAATTAGATGTCCTATCTTTTAATTCTCCTGTTCCATCTGATAAGTTCTTCGTTCCATCTGTCAATGTATTACATCCACTGACGAGCTCCTGCATTCCGCCTGCTAATTCATTACATCCAGCGACAAGAGCAGCAACCGCTCCCGTATAGTCAGAAATTCCTGCATCCAATGTCGCATATTGAGCTGCCAATGTTTGAATTGCATTTGTCAGAGTCGTTATATTTCCCATTATACCAGAAAGACTCTGTACAAGTCCAGATACTGCGTTATAATAATTTTCATAGGATTGTTTTAACTGTGAACTTCCACTATAGATTTGGTTAATACTTTGCGATGCAGTATCCAGATAAGTTTTCGTTCCAGAAATCACTCCATTGCTTGCTGCCAAAAGCTGCCCGATATTTGTAAGCATGGTTACTTGATCTTGTGGCAATACGCCTGACAGAGATGCTGCGACCTGCTGTAACTGCTGCCCTGCCTGAGCGTTTTGAGCGGTCAGCCAGTCTAAATCAATCCCCTGCTGCCGAAACACTTCTTTGTACGCCTCATAATTAACGGAATTACTTAACACGGCCAAGCTGCTTTCCAACGTATGAATCCCATCTCGAATTTGACTTGAAGCGGTCAGCAAATCTTGAGGATTCTGTCCTGTACTGAAGCCGCCCAAAGACGCCTGAATCGTTTGTAATGCTTGATTTACTTGCGCAGAACCAGAGACTAATGATGTAGAATTCGCATTCAGCTGATTTAATCCCGTTTGCATTGTATTGATACCCGCCTGAACACTTGCTGCCCCGCTTTGCAGCGTTTTACTTCCTTCCTCGGCAGATTTTGCTCCGTCATCCAACGCTTTCGCTCCATCCTGAAGTTCTTTGACTTTGTTTTTTAATTCCTCACTTTCCAAACTATTTACATCGATGCCAAGTTCCATTTTTACTCCATTGATCGCAATTGCCTGCATTTCAAAATCTGTAATATCTGCATGAATTTCCAATGTCTTTGTTTCATTTGGAAATATAATATAAGTAAGCTGTTTATCTTTTCCTACATTTGCAATGGTTGCTCCATCCGCTTCGATATTTTCACTATGCTCTCCATCCATTACAACCGTAACTTGCAATGTATAACCTTTCCGAAATGCTTCGCTTGCCTTTTCATTTGGCTGAATCTTTAATTTCATATTTAACTTTCCCGATTTTCCAGCCATTTCCTGCGCAGAATAGTCCTTTCCATCGACTTGATATTCTACCGAGATGTTCCATGGAAGTTCACATTCTTCTAAGGTTCCTTCATAATAAAGAGAAGACTGATCGGTTGTTGCCGTGATTATTCCATCCTTGTCTACAATCTCATCGGTTGTATTCATATTCCGAATGTTCGTGTAATCTCCATAATCTACAATATCCTCTGCATCATTAAAAATATTAACAACATAGACTCCTTTCTTTTTTCCATCCGCATCTAAGTTTGCATAAACGACTTCTTCTTTGTCCGTGTTTTCCTTTTTAGACGTTTCTTTCTTTTCATCCGAATCTGACTTTGTATGATTCGACTTAGAATCTGATTTTTCATTTGATGATTGATCCGTTGTTTTTTCTTCTTGCGTAGATTGAGACGTTGTAGGTTCTTTGGCAGAAACGGGTACCATTATTTGAGATGACACCATGACACCAGCCATAAAAACAGCCATATTTCTTTTCCATTTCTTCTTATACATAAAATCAATTCCTTTCCTTCATTCTTTATTTCTTCTTTTTCCACATTGTTTTTTGAATAATTGTATCAAAATAATAGAGAAACGCTGGAAGAACAAGCAAAACTAACGTTACAGATAAAACCGCACCTTTCCCAACTAATCCTCCAAGTTCACGAATTACGCCATGTGTCGATACAATCGCCAGTAATGCTCCACCCAATGTTAAAATGGAGCCCGATGTCAAAATAGAAAGTGTTGTATGCATGATCGTTTGACGCAATGCTTCTGCTTTTGGTTTCTCTTTTCGTTCTTCCAAGTATCTAGTTGATAATAAAATTGCATAATCCACCGTTGCTCCAAGCTGTACCGTACTAATGATCAAATAACCAATATAAAACAATGATGTATCGGTGAAATACGGAATGGATAAGTTAATCCAGACCGATGCTTCAATTACAAACACCAAAATCATAGGAAGTACAATGGATTTCATGGAAAACATAATAACAAGAAAGACAGCAATAATTGCAATTGCATTTACTTTTGCCATATCCGTTGTCACGACATCTCTCATATCATATGTATTAACACTCTCCCCAGCCAAATAGTAATCATGGTAGTACGTTTCAGCAATTGTCCGAATCTTTTCGACTACCTGAAATGCTGTCTCACTCTCGTATTCGGTTTGTACCGTTAAAACCATTCGACTATAATGATCACTTAGCAGCTGAGAACGTGTATCTTTATCCAAATATTCGGTAGGAACTTCTGCTCCCGCATTATCGACATAAGAAAGAATCGACGTTACTTGAGGAATATTATGTAACTCATCACTTAGCTCTTTCTCTGTAGCAAAATCTCCTTTTGGAACCATTAATACAAATTGATTTGATTTTCCAAATTTATTTTCTACTGCCTGTGTCTCTTGATATGCATCGGTTCCTTCCCCAAAAATTTGAGAAGTTCCATATAGAAATGAATTTTTATTCTGTGCCAAAAAGGCTGGAATTACAAGAACAAAAAATAAAACAAAAGCAGGCACTCGAATTTTACTCACAAACGCTGCAAATCCTTTAAATTCAGGATAAAATGGCCTATGTTGTGTACGATCAATCAATTTATAGCATAGAATTGCCACAACTGGTAAAAAAATTAGTACACTCAACATGCTAAATACAATCGCTTTTGCCATAACATATCCCATATCTGGACCAATTTTAAACCGCATTAAAATCAATGCTGCAAATCCAATTACCGTTGTAAGTCCACTTGCTGTAATCGACTGAAATGCCTTTTGCAGCGCTTCTATCATTGCATCCTGAACATTCCTACCCATTTTCCGATAATCGGCAAATCGATGTAATAGGAAAATAGAGTAGTCCATCGAGACAGCTAATTGGAGAATACTTCCTGCCGCATTCGTAACAAATGAGATTTCCCCAAATATTAGATTCGTTCCTTGATTTAACAAAATTGCAACTCCAATTGTTACCATAAACAAAACAGGCTCAAACCATGATGTCGTTGTTAAAACCAAAATCACAAAACAAAGAGGAATAATTAATAGTACAATTTTTTGAATTTCTTCATCCGTCCTTTCCATTGCTACCGCAGTATTCACTGCTGCTCCAGTCATAGAAACCGTTTTGTCTGTCAATTCCCTTGCTCCATTTAACGCCTCAATCGTTTTCTCATCATCAACTGTCAATGTAAATAGGGCGGTATTATCTTTATAATAATCATCTAATATATCCTGATCCATTGTTTCTAGTGGGACAGTTACATCCACTGCGTCATCCAGCCAGGTAACTTCAGTAATTCCCTCTACATTCTCAAGTTCCTGCTTCAATGTTATAGCCTCTGGAATACGAATATCTTCTACCATCATTCTGGCATTCGGAACGCCTCCTCCATATTCTTCCTCCATTTGATCCAATGCCTTTGTCGAAGCTGCATCGTCTGGCAAATAATCAACCAAGTTATAATTTACCTGTACTTTCGTACTCATAAAAGCACTGATTATACAGGCTAGACCAAACAATAGGATTACCGTTTTCCTATGCCTTAATATCTGTTCAAATAGTCTCTTCATAATATCTCCTTTCAAAAAATTTTGCACTAAGATCAAATTTTAATGTACTTAATGTTGATTTATTTACTTTTTTCGATTATAATCTATTTAAGAAAAAGATCAATATTCAATTTTACAACAATAAGACTATTACTAATCATTTTTATATTTTATGTCTTTTATTAATAAAATTTTTATAAAAGGAAGGAGAATTACTATGGCAATTGACCGAAGAATTCGAAAAACAAAAGCTCTTCTACGCTCTGGATTAACAGATTTAATGAAGCAAAAACCAGTAAACAAGATTACTGTAAAGGAGTTGGCGGATTATGTTGATATTAATCGTGGAACATTTTATCTCCATCACAAAGATATCTTTGATTTACTTTCCTCAATTGAAAGTGAACTTATGCAAGAATTAAAAGATGTGTTTGATAAATACAACTTTGAAAAACAACAAATTGAACCCCTTTTATTTTTAACCGATATTTTTCACTTTTTAGATCATAATGCAGAGATTGTAACAGTTTTACTTAGTTCCAATGGCGATATTTTATTCATAGACCAAATGAAAGAATTCGTAAAAGAAAAATGTCTTAATAATTGGATGCATACTTATTCTGTCTCTGATCCAATTCAATATGAATATTTTTATGCCTTCATAATTAACGGTATAATTGGATTATTTCAAGCGTGGCTGGAAAGAAATCGCAAAGAAAGTCCAGAAGAAATCGCTCATATGGCAAAAAGAATCATCTGCCAAGGAATAGAAATATTAAATTAAAGTCAAAAACTGCCGATTCTTGCTATATTTTGATAAAATTCTTGCTATTTACTATTGATTTTTGTTATTTATTCTTTCTTGTATCCTTTTCTTTTCTATGGTATGATATTCGAGTATAGAAGTATTTACGTTGAAAACCAACGTTAAGAAAAAGAGGAGAAGTTATTATGTTTGACAAAAAGAAAATGTTCTTACTTTGCTTTGTCCTATTACTTGTATTGATTCTCATTCTTTACTTATTATTAAGAAAGAGAAAACCAACTGCCAAACAATCAACTACTGTTATGAAAAAACCAGAAACTCATACAGCAACGGCAAAGCAACAAAACTTTACGAAAAATATACCAAATGAAAAATCTGATTCTATATCAGCAAACGAAATAATAAAACCAGAGATGGAGGCAGACGTAGAGGAAGCGGATTTAACTGCTCATGCCAAAGAAGCTTCTTTAGAAGAGGCAATTGCATCGGAAGATGAATTTTTAGAAGATGAAGATCTTAACACGGAACAGAATAGAAACGAAGATGAAACGTTCGAGCAATCTGCTGTATTTTTCTGGACTCCAAATGGAAAATCTTACCATGCCGATCAAAATTGTACTTACTTAAAACGTTCCAAAACAATTATAAGCGGAACAGAGCAAGAAGCCAAAGAAGCAGGTAAAACAACAGTTTGCAGCGTATGCAGTACAACAAAATAAAAAACTTCATTAAAATTTTGTATATTACAAATAATAGCCACAGGGATTTGCTCCTGTGGCTATTATTATCATCTATTTTATTTATTAGATAAGTATTCGTGAATTCCCTTTGCTCCTGCTTTTCCTGCTTCCATTGCCAGAATTACAGTTGCTGCCCCTGTTACGGCATCGCCGCCAGCATAGACACCTTCTTTGGTTGTCTTTCCATTTGTTTCGTCTGCTACGATACATTTCCATTTATTTACTTCCAGTCCCTCCGTTGTGGAAGAAATCAATGGATTTGGTGAGGTGCCAAGTGACATAATAACGGTATCTACATCAATGGTAAATTCGGAACCTGCTTTTTCTACTGGACGTCTTCTGCCTGATGCATCTGGTTCGCCGAGTTCCATTTCTACACAAACCATACCTTTTACCCATCCATTCTCATCTACTAAGATTTCTTTTGGATTGGTTAAGAGTTTAAAGATTACGCCTTCTTCTTTTGCATGATGTACTTCTTCCACACGGGCTGGAAGTTCTGCTTCACTACGGCGATATACAATATAAGTTTCTGCTCCTAAACGAAGTGCCGTTCTGGCAGCATCCATTGCTACATTACCACCGCCTACAACTGCAACTTTCTTACCTCTTGCAATTGGTGTATCATGATCGTCACGGAATGCTTTCATTAAATTGTTACGGGTTAAGAATTCATTGGCAGAGAATACACCATTCGCATTTTCTCCTGGAATTCCCATAAACTTAGGTAATCCTGCACCAGAGCCAATAAATACTGCGCTAAATCCTTCTTCCGACAGGAGTTGATCAATCGTTACTGATTTTCCGATTACAACGTTACATTCAATTTTTACGCCTAATTTCTTAACGTTCTCAATTTCTGTCTTTACAACAGTATCTTTTGGCAAACGGAATTCTGGAATACCATACAATAATACACCGCCTGGCTGATGCAATGCTTCAAAGATTGTTACTTCATAACCAAGTTTTGCTAAATCACCAGCACAAGTTAACCCTGCTGGACCAGAACCGATGACTGCTACTTTCTTGCCATTCATCTTTTCCGCCTTTTTTGGAACAAATCCATTTTCACGAGACCAGTCTGCTACGAAACGCTCTAACTTACCAATGGAAATTGGTTCTCCTTTGATTCCACGGATACAAACGCCTTCACACTGAGATTCCTGCGGACATACACGTCCACATACCGCTGGAAGTGCGGAAGACTCTGCAATAATATTCGCAGCTGCTTCTATATTACCATCTTGAATTTCTTTAATAAATCCTGGTATATTAATCGAAACTGGACAACCAGTCATACATCTTGCATTTTTACATTTAATACAACGGCTAGCTTCCTGCTGAGCTTCTTCCATATTATATCCTAAACAAACTTCGTCAAAATTCGCAGCACGAACCTTTGGATCTTGCTCCCGAACTGGTACTTTTTTTAATACGTCCATTACTCGTCACCTCCACATTGTCCACATCCGCCATGATGGGTATCTCCCTCATGGAGTCTAAGAATCGCACGTCCCTCTTCTGTCTTATACATCTGCTGTCTCTTCATTGCCTCATCAAAGTTTACGAGATGTCCATCAAATTCTGGTCCATCTACACATGCGAATTTTACTTTTCCACCTACAGTCAAACGACATGCACCACACATACCAGTACCATCTACCATAATTGGATTCATACTTACAATTGTTGGGATGCCTAAGTCTTTTGTCAGCAGACAGACGAATTTCATCATAATCATTGGTCCGATTGCAACACAGACATCATAGTTCTTTCCATCGTTTACAACCAAATCTTTAATTACTTCTGTTACCATACCTTTTCTCTGATAACTTCCATCATCGGTTGTAATATAAAGATTTCCAGCAACCGCCTTCATTTCTTCTTCTAACAGAATTAAGTCCTTTGTCTTAGAACCAACGATAACATCTACCGCAATGCCGTGTTCATGCATCCATTTTACTTGTGGATAAACAGGAGCTGCGCCTACACCTCCAGCTACAAATAAAAACTTTTTATTTTTTAACTCTTCGAGATCTTCCTTTACAAATTCAGATGCACAGCCAAGAGGACCTACAAAGTCCATAAATGCATCTCCTGTCTGCAACATCGCCATACGTTCTGTAGAAGCACCTACAATCTGAAATACAATTGTAATTGTACCAGCCTCTCTATTATAATCGCAGATTGTCAATGGAATTCTTTCTCCAACTTCATCAATCTTTGCAATAATAAACTGTCCAGGCTGGCAATGGCTTGCCACTCTTGGAGCTTCTACATCCATAAGATAGATTTTTTCTGCCAATTTCTCAGCTTTTAAAATCTTATACATATCAATCATATCCTCCTCTTTTTTTCTTAGTTCTAGCGTCTTTCTTCATTGTAATAGATAAAAGCAAAATATTCAACTGAAAATTTATCTTTCTTATAAAACTTAACGAATTTTATAATATTCTCCAATAATTAAACATTTTGAATCTGTTCCATGTCCAACTTCCATCGTTCTGGCAACTGGCAGCAAGCGGTCATTCAACACTTGAAGAGCAATTTTTTCCGCCATAAAACTTCCCCATTGCTCATCCAATTGAGAAAATGTACCTAGCAATAATCCTTTTATTTGCTTAAAAACTCCCATTTGTTTCAGTTGTGTAAAACAGGAAGCAATAAATTCAATGTTTCCGCTGCGGCTTTCTAAAAACAGTAATTTATCCTTCATATTTGGAAAATACTCAGTTCCTGCCAGCTTCAGCAGACATCTTAGGTTTCCTCCAACAACAATCCCTTCCATAGAAATATTTTGAATCCAATGCCAATGAATCTGATATAAGTCTGATTTTCCTTGAAACAATGAGTTGGAAAACCTCATATGCTGCATGATTCCATTATCAGATACTAAGTTTCTCAGCTGATAAAGATATCCTTTTTGTCCTGTTTTTTGATAAATTGCATTCAGAACAGTCGTTAAATCACTATATCCAAACATCGGTTTGGGATTATTTTGAATTCGTTCATAATCTAAATAGTCCAATACTCCATTTGCCAAGTCTCCTCCAGATATGTCAAAAATCGCCGTTACACGTTCATCTCGATAGCAATCCATAAGTGCCTCTGCCCGCTGTCTTTCTGTACTTGTTTCATATCCTTCTCGAAATAAATAGGGACTCAATACAGGAACTAAACCCATCTGCATCAGAATACCCTGCAATTGTTCCAATTGCCATCGAGCTTCTGAACGAATCCCATTTGAACATCCAACAATTCCAATTCTATCTCCATTGTTTAAAATAAGATGTCTCTTTTCTTGACTCGTCATGTTCCGTTCTCTTCCTTTTCTCTATATTTATCCTTGATTTTACAAAATCAATTGCCGATTATATTAACCTGACACATGTTCATTGCTTCCAATGCATTCTTATGGCTCTTAGGTGTTACTCCTGCACAGCAAGAAGCATCTACGAAAAGTTCTGATTCTGGCATAACTGCTTTTACTAACAATACATTGGAAATAACACAAATATCCGTACAAAGCCCTACAAATTCCACTGCCTCATACTCTCTCACTGCCAGATAACGTGCCAACTTCACAGAACCAAACGTAGGTTTTTCAAATACCTCTGCATTTTCACTATATTCTTTTAGTTCTGGACAAATTTCCCATCCATTTGTTCCATAAATACAATGCGGTACAGGCAGTTTTTTTCCTTCTCCCGTTTCCAAGTAAGTATCATAATGCGTGTCTTGCGTAAATATCACATCATCTCCCACTTTTAACGCCTGCTCAATTTTTTTCTTCACATTTCCTACAATTGCCTGAGCTTCTCCTGTTCCTAATGCACCATCAATAAAATCATTTTGCATATCAATTACAACCAACGCTTTTTTCATAATTTATACTCAGTCTCCTATACTGCTTCCTTATTAAATTAGTTCCACGATTACTTTAAACTTCTTCTATCTTTAATTGATTAAAGGCTTCCCTTTGTGCTTAATACATCTACAATTCTGGAGTCAATTCTCGTTGCCTGATCCAATGCTTTTGCAAATGCCTTATAAATTCCCTCAATGATATGGTGATTGTTTTCTCCTGCTAACTGGCGAATATGTAAATTCATACCACTTGAATAAGAAACCGCATAGAAAAACTCCTTTACCATTTCCGTATCATAGTTTCCAACTCGATCGGTTGTAAAATTAGCATCAAATACAAGGTATGGGCGTCCAGACAAATCAATTGCACAAAGAATTAATGTCTCATCCATTGGAAGGATAATGGAACCATACCGCTGCATGGATTTTTTTTCTCCAACTGCTTTTGCAATCGCCTGTCCAAGTACAATTCCAGTATCTTCGATGGTATGGTGGCAGTCTACTTCCAAATCTCCATCTATGCTTACGCTTAAATCAAATAAGCCATGTCTTGCAAAACTATTCAGCATATGGTCTAAAAAACCAATTCCTGTATTAATTTGAGTTTTTCCCGTACCATCCAGATTTAATGTCAATTCAATTTTCGTTTCCTTTGTGGTACGGCAAATTGTCGCCACTCTTTCTTCCATCGCAATCTCCCCTCTCCGTTATTTCTTTTATTGTTCAAATCTTACACGAATGGAATTTGCATGTGCTGTGAGCTGCTCGGATTCTGCAAATTGAATAATATCTTTATGAATTGGTTCCAATGCTTCTTTGGAGTAATAAATAATGCTAGATTTTTTAATATAATCATCCACTCCAAGTGGAGAAAAGAATTTCGCCGTTCCATTCGTAGGAAGTACATGGTTTGGTCCTGCAAAATAGTCTCCTAATGGCTCAGAACTGTATTCTCCAATAAAGATGGCTCCTGCATTTTTAATTTTTGTCATAACTTCAAATGGATTTTTCGTTACAATTTCCAAGTGTTCAGAAGCAATTTCATTTGCTGTATCAATAGCATCTTCCAATGTATCCACCACAAGCAAATATCCATAATTATTGATCGATTTTTCCAAAATTTCTCTTCTGGAAAGTGTCTTTAAAAATTCCTCAATCTCTTTTGAAACCTTTTGGGCTAATTCCTGACTCGTTGTAACTAAGATTGCACTGGCTAACTCATCATGTTCCGCCTGAGATAGTAAATCTGCTGCTACAAAACGAGGATTGGCTGTCTCATCTGCAATCACTAAAATTTCACTTGGTCCTGCAATACTATCAATACTTACATGTCCATAAACTGCCTTCTTCGCAAGTGCCACATAAATATTACCAGGTCCTACAATTTTGTTTACTCTTGGAATGGATTCTGTCCCAAACGCAAGTGCAGCAACGGCCTGTGCTCCCCCAACTTTATATACTTCTGTAGCTCCAGCAATATGTGCAGCTGCCAATGTAACTGGATTTACCTTTCCATCTTTTCCAGGAGGCGTTACCATCACGATTCGCTCTACCCCAGCTACTTCCGCTGGAATAATATTCATTAGAACAGAAGATGGATAGGCAGCCTTCCCACCTGGTACATAAACGCCGACACTTTCCAATGCAGTTACTTTTTGACCAAGCATTGTTCCGTTTGGCTGACTGTCAAACCAACTATACTGTTTTTGTTTTTCATGATAGGCACGAATATTTTTCATTGCTTTTTTCATTACTTCCAAAAGCTTTGGATCAATTGTGTTTAGCGCTTCTTGAATTTCTTCTTCTGTAACACGAATATTATTTGAATTTAAGTCTGCTTTATCAAACTTCTTTGTATATTCAAATAATGCCTGATCTTTTCTTTTTTTCACATCCTCCACAATTGCATTTACACTTTCTGCATATTGATCATAATTATTCGGATCTCTCTTTAACAAGTCCGCTAAAATGTTTTTCTTTGCGTCTTCGTTCAGTTTTACAATTCTCATCTTCTGCTCCTCCTATTCAATGACTTTCTTTAACTCATTAATAATCTTACTGATTCGTTCATTTTCCATCTTCATACTCACTTGATTTACTACAACTCTGGCAGACAATGGGCAGATTTCTTCCAGCACTTCCAATCCATTTTCTTTCAATGTCGATCCTGTCTCCACAATATCTACAATTACCTCAGACAGACCTACAATCGGAGCTAATTCCACCGAACCATTAAGCTTAATAATTTCTACGGTTTGGTGCTTTTTATTGTAGAAATAATCTTTTGCAATATGAGGATATTTGGATGCAACACGAATCATTTCATGATGTTGTAATAATTCCTTTGCAGATGCTGGTCCAGCTACACACATACGGCATTTTCCCATATTCAGATCCAACACTTCATAAAGTTTTCTGCCCTCTTCCAATATCGTATCTTTTCCAACAACTCCAATATCGGCTGCGCCATATTCCACGTAGGTAGGAACGTCGGCTGCTTTTGATAAGAAAAACTTTAATTTCAATTCTTCATTTACAAATATCAACTTACGAGATGATTTATCTTTCATCTCCTCACAGGTAATTCCAATTTTTTCTAGCAATGCCAGCGTATTCATTGCTAAACGCCCTTTTGCCAGTGCAAATGTAATATATTTCATTCTATGATCCACCTTTCTCATGCCTTTAGCAATTCTTCCAATGCTATTGTTTGAACTTCTCCACCATTGACTGGAATTACTTGTACCAGTTCTCCTATTTCATCAATATAGAGAATCTTTCCAATATAACTGCGCTTTGCATATTCCATATAATCGTTTACTGATTTTTCGTAATACTTTTTCATCAACTGAAGATTCGTTCCTTTGGAACGCAACTGTGCAGCAAGACGAATGGCAGCAGCCTTTTGCCTGCGGTCATATAATAAAATTGTTCCTACTATATCCGTATCTACTTCAATTTTTTGTCTCTCCAATGCAATCATTAATGCATCCAGTCCAATACCGAATCCAATCGACGCTGCTTGTTTTCCAAATTGCATTAAAAGTTTATCATACCGTCCTCCTGTTGCAATTGCATCACCTGTTCCATATGTATACGCTTTGAAAATAATTCCTGTATAGTATTTAAATTTTCCAAGCATACCTAAATCAAATGTAATATAGTTCTCCACTCCATATAATTTCAATACGTCATATAATTCTTCCAATGCTTCAATTGCAGAAAGAGAAACTGGAATATTTTGAACAAGTGCTTTTGCTTGTCGAATTTGTTCAATTGTTCCAAACATTTTTGGCATTTCTAAAATGGCATGTTTCAGATCGGCTGCCATTTCTTTCTCCGAAATGAAATTTTCTACACCAAAATAATTTTTATTTTCAATTAACGTACGCAAATAATCTTTGTCGTCTTCATCCAAATGGGCTGCTTCCATTAAACCATTAAAAAAATTAATATGGCCAATTTCCACTTGAAAATCATTTAAACCAGCTTGCAGCAGACAGCTAATCAACATCGCCGCCATTTCCGCATCTGCGTCCCCCGTCACATCTCCAATCAACTCGGCCCCCATCTGTGTGCTTTCTTTTAAACGTCCTTGATAACTGGATTTATTAATAAATATATTTCCACAATAGGAAAGACGAATCGGCATATCTTCATCCATAAAATATTTTGCTGCGGATCGAGCAATTGAAGGGGTAATATCTGGACGCAATACAAGCGTTTCTCCATCCCGATCAAAAAACTTGAACATCTCCTTGGAAATTACACTTCCACGTTCTTTTTTAAAGATATCAAAAAATTCAAACGTAGGAGTTTGAATATTACGGTATCCATACCGTTTCATCACCTCTGAAATTCGCCTTTCTACAGCATCTTTTTTTGCACATTCTAAATTATAAATATCTCGAACCCCATCCGGCGTATGTAATAATTCCTTACTCATTCTATCGAATCCTTTCTTCGTACCAACCAGCTTTTACTTTATCACGTTAGTGTGATACTATAACACTGTAATAACATGTGAATTATATCGAAAAACCATATGTTTGTCAATCCCTATCTTTTAGGATTCCCGAGACAGTAAATCCAGTTGCAGCGTCTCCAAGTATCGGATGTATATTCCACCTTCAATTGCAATTCGATATGTTTTATCCACTTCTTCATAAGTAAAGCTCTTTCTTCCACCTTTTTCAGCTCTCTCCCAGAAAAAAATAATATCACGAAAAGGAATATAGTACGCTTCATGAAGATGACTGTAATATAGAATAATAAATGCAATTCCTTCCTGCTGTTCAAAGTTTTTCATAAATTGAATTTGATGTTGATGAATATTTTGAAGTGGAAACGCTGAAACTGCCGACTCCTTTGCATCAAAACAAACAGGTATTCCCTGTACCGCTCCAATATAATCTACGGTACTTTTTTGATCAAAATAAGCCAGCGTAATATGCCTTGTTTCTTTTTCAATCTGAATCGGTTTAATTGGGGTTGGAATTTTCTGAATCAAAGCCAATTTTTTCATCAAATATTGTTCATTTGTATAATTAATCATTTCCTCTAAAACAGATCCTCTAAGACCTCTCGAATTCCATGTTGGCATTCTCATCCCTTCCTTATCATCGTTCGTCTCATTTTTCACTACACTCTAACTTTTCTTTTCTTATAATTGTCAAAAATAGTTTTGGCAATGGCGCTGTAAAACTTTGCTCAGAAAGCTGACTTAGTTCTCCTTCGATTAGGGGCATTTCCAAACGGATTGCATGAAGCAATTGATGGTTTAAACCATATTTTTTCAAACAAAGTTGATTTACTTCTCGATTTCCATACTTTCCATCTCCAATAATCGGATGGCCAATCGAAGCCAAATGAGCACGAATCTGATGCGTCCGTCCTGTAACAAGCCATACTTCCAGCAGCGTCCAATTTCCATTGTTTGCAATTGGTATGTACTCCGTTTCAATCCATTGCGACTGTTCGGAAATTGGATTTTTTGTAACTGTAACCTGATTGGTTACTGTATTTTTTGTTAAATATCCTTTGATTCTCTGACTTTGTTTTAAAGCCCCGTCTACAATACAGTAATAGTATTTGTGCATCGTACGATTTTTCAAAAGCTTTGCCATTGTCTGAAGTCCAATCAAAGAAGTTCCTGCAATTAAAAGTCCACTTGTATTTCGATCCAGTCGATTGCATACTGCTGGCTGAAAAGAACGCAATTCTTCTTTGGAAAGTTTTCCTGTTTCCAATGTGTACTGAATTATTTTCTCGACCATCGAGACATCGGATGGCTTCGCTTTTTGCGAGAGCATCCCTGCTGGTTTATTGAGAATTAAAATATCGGAATCTTCATATATAATTGCCAAATCCGAAGAATCGGCTGCCTGCACTTGAATATTGGAAAACTTGTCAAACGTTTCATCCGATAAAAAGATTTTTATTTGATCTCCTTGCACAAGCATCTCATTTCCGTTCGCTTTTTTCCCATTTAATGTAATATTTTTTTTTCGCAGCATTTTATAAAGGAAGTTTTTCGACGCTAAATTTAAGTATTTTGCAAGCAGCTTATCTAAACGTTGACCTGCCTCATTTTTACTTACTGAAATTTGTTTCATAATTTTTTATACCTCCTCAATCGATTGCAGCATATACCGTCAAAAGAAAGTTATATGGAAATTGCTCGAAGCACTCCTTCTATTTTTAATAATTTTTCTTCACAAGTATTTCGATCCACTGGCTCCAATTCTCTTAATCGTCTCTGAAACTGCCGAAAATCTCTAAACAGCTTCACATGTGTATTTAAATGATTCGTTTTCAGCATCGTCCGAATATATTGTTCGGTCTTTGGAATATCTAATTTTGAGTCCGAACTAAAACAATACAATCCTGTTGGATGAACATAGGCATAATCAATTGGCATACTTCTATCATTTTTAGAGGTAAGAATCAATTCGGTATCCAATATTCCATTTCCAACCATTTCCCGCACCGATTCGTATTCTTCTCTTTCTCTTCCATGATATGGCAGTAACGCAAACAATACAACTGCTTGATTTGCTGCTGGCAGCACCGATACAATGGCTGCCACAGTCAAAAGATTCTTTTTTGTATGGGTCAAGGCAAACCCCATTGCCAATAAAATAAACACCCCTAGAAATAATATAATTGTCCGAATGAGAAGTGTTTTTTTTCTTGCACGAATATATCCATAATGTCCTTTCTGTATTTTTCTCATGATGTTACCTCCTGCATCCATCCAATCACTCGAATTACCAGGTTATTCGGAACTAACTTAGATATAATCTTTATTAACTTCATGGCAATTCCATAGGTAGACTCGTTTCGTCCGTTTGAACAATCCCGAATGGCTTTCTTAACTACTTTTTTCGGATCTGCCAAAAAGAGTTTTTTATAAAACGGTTCTTTCTTCTCACTTGCCGCTACTTGGAAAAATTCTGTATTTGCAGGTCCCGGACAAACAGCAGTGACTGTAATCTTTCTAGAACGCAGTTCTTCATTTAATGACTTTGAAAAACTATACACATAGGATTTCGTCGCAGCATAAACAGAAAAACCTGGCTGAGGTAAATATGCAGCCGTTGAAGCTACTTGTATCATACGGCTTTTGGAACCCATAAATGGAAGCACTGTCTTGGTTATCGCAGTTAATGATTCACAATTGAGATGAACCATATTAATTAGATCTTGTATATTCTGATCTTGCACCATTCCAATTTTTCCAAATCCTGCACAGTTTACGAGCATTCTAACGGTTACTTTTTCTTGGCGGAGCATAATTTCCAACTCCCCCATTCCACTCAAATCTAATAAATCCATAACAATCGGCACAACGGTAACGCCAGTTTTACATTTGACCGTCTTTGCAAGCTGCTCTAAACGATCTCTCCTTCTTGCAATTGCCCAGATTTGATGCAAACCTGGGTATTTTTGTGCCAGCTGCAATACAAATTCTCGGCCAAAACCAGAGGATGCACCTGTTACAATCGCTATATTACGCATAACAAACTCCTCCTTGCTGTACCCATTCTTGAATAATTTCCCGATAATCTTTGATATAACCATCTGCCAGTTTTAATTTTTCATTTTTCAAATCTTTGGAAAACTCGTCTTCGACTGCATAGACCTTCATACCAGCCCGTTTTCCAGCCAAAATTCCAGCAGGAACATCTTCAAATACTACACAACTGTCTGGTTTCACCTTTAAATCTTCGGACACCTTATAATAAATATCTGGAGCAGGTTTCCCTGCTTTTACTTCACATGCAGTTGTAATGGACCCAAAATAACCCTGAATATGAAGCGCTTTCGTAACCGCATCCACTAACTGTCTAGAATTACTTGTTGCAATTCCCATAGCAACTCCGTTTTGACTCAAGTATTGTAAAAATTCATCTGCTCCTGGTTTTAGTTTCACCTCATTGGAATACTTATCCAATGCCATCTGATTCCATGTAGATTTAATTTCATCCAACGTCATTGGAAGTTGAAACCTCTCTTTAAAATAAACTGCTGTTTCTGAGAAACTCATTCCTTCTATGACTCGTTCCAAGTCCTTTGGTACTTCTAATCCATATCGTCCAAGAAATTCTACATCAATCTGTTTCCACATCCACATAGAATCTACAAGTGTACCATCTAAATCAAAGATAACTCCTTTTACTCTCATAGATATTCCCCTTTTAATATACGAATTTCCATTTCTGTTAATGGACGGTACTGTCCACACGGCAGCGACGAATCCAAGACTAACGTTCCCATGGATAACCGCTTCAAATACAAAACATTCGTTCCAATTGCTTCAAACATTCGTTTTACCTGATGGAACTTTCCTTCTTGAATCGTTAAACGAGCTGTTTTAGGCGTCAAAACTTCTAATTGTGCCGGCAATGTCAGCTTCTCTTCCCCAATATCGACTCCATTTTGGAATTGCTCTGCTGCTCCTTTCGGAATCTCCTTGTCAACTTCCACATAATAAACCTTTTTCACATGTTTTTTTGGAGAAAGCAGCTCATGACAGAGCGCTCCATCATTTGTAATAAGCAAAAGTCCCTCCGTATCCAAATCCAACCGTCCAACTGGAAATAAATCATTCCTTTGTTTTTGATCGATCAGCTCCAAAACCGTCGGATATTTTCCATCTTCTCTCGCTGATACGACGCCTGCTGGTTTATTTAACATATAGTATTCCATTGCAACGTAAACAATTTGTGTGTCATCCAAAGAAACCTGATCTATGCCAGTGTCTATCTTTTTCTCTGGAGACGTTACTGTTTCCTCATTTACTTTTACTCTGCCTTTTCGAATTGCAGTTTTTACCTGACTCCTCGTACCACAGCCCATTTCGGCTAAATATTTATCTAAACGCAGTTTCGTCATACTCTTCTCCTTAACTTTGCCAACGCCATCCCGCCAAATACTTGTTTTTCAATGTTGTATGATTTGCCTTTGCAAACCCTAGCGGATATCCATCTACACAAATGAGCTGCCAACCTTTTTTCGGACGCTTTATAATATCTTCTACTTCTAATGTTTCTCCTTTTAAATATTTAATCACCCTTGGATCTTCACTAGAAAAATCCACGACTTGGTTATATTCTTCTTTTTTTAATGCCATCGCAAGTGCCTGACTTGGTTCAAAACGGTGTTTTTTACACTCTCCAAGCAAAAGTCCTGAACGCATAATTCGTAATCCATTTAAATTCTGATCACACTCTGGCACATAAAAGACTTTTTCTCCTCGTATTTCCATCCGTGATAAATCAAACTTCCGATTGATATTCGATAAAAACTCCAGTAATTCTGGTTGTTTTTCTAAAAACTTCGCTGTTTTTTCTTTTCTGCTTGTTCGAACTGCACGTTCTCCTTCTCCTTTTTTCAGCAATGCCAGAAAATGTCCTTCTCCTTTCATCTTATGCGGCCAGATTCTAACACATTCTTTGAGACTGCTATTTCCCTCTGCTACCAGCCCTTCTCCAAATCCAGAATAGCGCTCTACTGGCATAATTTGAAGTTCTGGACAAATTTCCATCATATACTGGATCGTTTCCTCATTTTCCATAGGAGAAAATGTACACGTAGAATATAATAGCATACCACCTGGACGAAGCATCTGTAATGCATCTGCTACAATTTCCCTTTGCAGTTTTGCGTAAAATTCATTTCCATGTTCGATCCAGCTTTTTATTACTGCTGGCTCTTTCCGAAACATGCCTTCTCCAGAACAAGGAGCATCAATTAAAATTTTATCAAAATATAATGGAAAATATTGTACCAATTTATGTGGACTTTCACTCATGACAAATGCATTCGATATCCCAAATAATTCCAAATTTTTCAGCAATGCTTTTGCTCTAGAATTACTAATATCATTGCTTACCAACACACCTGTTCCATTTAATTTCGCCGCTAATTCGGTACTCTTTCCTCCTGGAGCCGCACATAAATCCAAAACACGATCTCCATCCTCAATTGGAAGCAATTGTGCTGGCGTCATTGCCGACGGCTCCTGTAAATAATATAAACCGGCAAAATAATAAGGATGTTTTGCCGGTTTCTCCGTTCCTTCGTAATAATATCCATTGGAAATCCATGGAATTTTATGAACAGAAAACGGACATATTTGTTCAAATTTTTCAGTTGAAATTTTGGATGTATTAACACGCAGCCCATAAACTCTTGTCTGTTCAAAGCTTTGTATATACTGTTCGTATTCTTCTTTCAACAACTGTTTCATCTGATCTTGAAATGATTCTGGTAAATTCATACTTTTTCCTATTCTTTTTATAAATTAAGTTTTTCCTGCAACTGCATTTTACATAGAAGGTCTATTTCGTCACGCAGCTGTCTTAGTTCTTCCATATTTCCCTGATTATATAACTCAAAAAAGCGATTTTGTAATGTCATCAATTTTTCATCTGCCACCGTTTTACTTAGCACTCCAAGACTATTCATAATATCTTGTACTAAATTGGCTTTTTTATGAAATGCTGTCTGGGCTTCCTTAATATCATCTCGAATCGCCGTCATCTCTTCATCCAAAGAAATCACTGCCTCCGCAGAAGTCATAAGACGTCTGCGAATTCGGTCTGGAATTTTCTCTTCATATTTATATTGTAGAGAATGTTCTACTACTGCCCAGAAATCCATGGCCAAAGTCCGAATTTGAATCTCCACAGGAATTGTACAAGATTCAAAACTGGTTTGTACCCGATACTCAATTACCATATGATAGCTTCGGTATCCGCTCGGTTTTGGATGAGCAATATAATCAATTTCACTTGTAACTTTCATATCCGTTCTGGAACGAAGATATTCTACAACTTGGTAAATATCTTCTTCAAACTGACATATGATACGAATTCCTGCAATATCTTCAATTCGATCCAATACTTCCTCCACAGGAATTCCTTTTCTTTCTGCTTTTGACAAAATACTGGAAATCGATTTTACTCTTCCGTTTACTTTTTCAATCGGGCAATAAACACCACAATCTGTATGTTCTTTTATAACAAATTGCAGCTTCATAACTAATTCTTGCACCGCCAACTCATATGGGTGTAACCGTTCTCTCCATAGTCTTAATTTCATGGATTTGTTTCATCCTCCTGTCACTTAGTTTTCTCATGCTCCCCAAAGCATTGTTTTTAAGTATACCATAAAATCCCCTGTTTTCCCACCATTTTTATAAAATTCCTCCGATCTTTTTCGAAAAAATTTCTAAAAATTAGATAATTCTTACACTAGACTTCTAAGCACCTGAATGACTCCATCTTCTTTATAGGAACCACAAATTGCATTGGCAGCCCGCTTTGTTTCTTCTCTCGCCGTTGCTACAGCAAAACTATATTTCGCCTGTTTCATCATTTCGATATCATTTAATTGATCTCCAAATACCATCGTTTCTTCTGGCTTCACATTTAAATATTGTTGTAAATAACTTAATGCTGCACCTTTATTTACAGAAGGGTCCATAAAATCAACCCACTGTTTGCCAGCAAGTGTCGCTTTCAGTACACGATTCCACGGTTCAATCATATGTCCAATACAACTTTCTGCATCGTTCTCATTATATAACGAAACTTTTAACACTGTTCCATCTACTGCCAATAGATCTTTCACTTGTTCTATATCGTTATTATAGCCATAGCGTAAAAAATCAATAAATTTTTGGTCATGAGATTCTACTAAAGAAATATCTTCCATACAGAGTAAACTTTCACAATTTGGAATCTGTCTTGCTTCTTGGATAATCTGATGAACATAGTCTTTTTTCATTGGAACTGAGACAATTTTTTCAAAAGCAGTCCGAATTAATGCTCCATTTTCTACAATAAAGAAGATATCATCTTTTACTGGAGCAAATAGTTTTGAGACACTGCCATATTGTCTGCCGCTTGCAGCAGCAAAATAAATTCCTTTTTTCTTTAACTGATGAATTAACTCAAATAGTTCAGGATTCATATTGGTACCTCCATCTGGAACAAGTGTACCATCAATATCCGACGCAATAAATCGAATCATATTTTTTCTTACCTTTCTATCTCAATTTGTAATAATATAGAACAATATCTTCCTATTTAGATTTCTCCCCCATCTTTCAAAATCCAATTAACTGTATTATAAGCACCGCTGCGGATGCTCCAACTGCAACGGTTAAAAGTCCTCGCCTCCAGTAAGCAAGCAAAATCGCCACAATACAGCCTCCCCATGCACTTGGCACTGAACCAGTACAGGAAAAAATTGCTGGAAATGTCATGGCTGCCAATACCGAATAAGGAACATAATTTAAAAAGGAACGAATAAACGGACTTTCTATTTTTTTTCGGAAAATTGCCATTGGAAGTACTCGGATCAAATAAGTCATTCCTGCCATAATCGCTATACTCGTTAAAATATATGTAATTGTCAAGACACTTCCCCCTTTTCTTCCTTCATTGGAAATAACCATGCTGCAATTGCGCTAACCACAATCGTAATAAGAATAATTCCCCATCCACCTGACAACAGCGATAATACTGGAACATAGGTAAATATCACACTCATCCCAATCGCCAATACAACGGTAAATAAAACTGCTTTCTGTTCTCTTGCTGGAGGTATAATAATGGCAATGAACATCCCATATAATGCAATATTTAATGCATTGGAGAGAATTTGAGGCATAAGCGAAGTTAAAACACCTCCCAAAAACGTTCCTGCCGTCCATCCAGCTACAGGTGTTATAATCAGCCCCGCCAGATAGGAAGCTGTTAACTCCCTTGGATGCTGCATGGATACTGCAAAAATTTCATCGGTAATTCCAAATGAAATACTAAGCCTCTGCGGCATTGTCATTTCTTGCTTTACTTTTTGAGACATCGTAAGTGACATCAAAAAGTAGCGGATATTAATGATAAAAGTTGTCATAGCAATTTCCAAAAAACTGCCTCCTGCAAGAATCAAATTTGTACCAGCAAACTGCCCTGCACTTGTCAGATTGGAGAGAGAAATTAATACTGTAGACCAAATTGGCATTCCGCTATTTACAGCCATCATCCCATATGCAAAGGAAACCGAAAGATATCCCAAACAAATAGGTACTCCATCCCGAAGACCCTCTGCAAATTCTTCTTTTTTCATAAAAAATTTCACTCCTCTATCTTTCGTTTCAGATTCAGACTTATTATAACATAAATTTTAATTATTGAGTAGAAAAAATAAGAAATAAAAAGCCATACTATCTCAAATAAGATACTATGGCTCTTTCCTATATAATTATTGCTGTTGTTCTACCTTCTGAATTAAGTTTTTAATTTCTTTCACTTCATCAGCTGTCATTTTAATATTACCGCAAAAAGCTTCCATGAATTTTACAGGGGAGTTCTCATACCAAAATTCCAAAGCCTCTTCCATCTGCATATCACGCATATCTACTTTGCTTACTAATGGATGATAGCGGAATCCATGACCTTTTCGATAAGTTTCTACAAATCCTTTTTCTTTTAAACGTGTACCAAAAGTACAGATTGTAGTGCGTTCGTAATCACGTCCATACTTTTCTTTTAATGCATCTTTTATTTCTAATACAGATAAATCCTTATCTGCATCCCAGATACATTTCATAACAAGCATTTCACAATCACTTAAACGTTTCATATTTTTTACCTTTGTTAATCTGTTTTCTACCATATTTCCTCTCCTTTATAGACCTTTCTATACTCAAATTGTACCAGATTTTTTATATAAATACAATATTTTTTTATTTTTTTCATATTTTTTTATTTTTCCTCTTTATTCGGGAAATGAAAAATTATATTCTTCCTATTTTCTTGCACTTCAAGGAAAATTTAGACTATTTCATCTTTTCTAGTATACGAGTGAGATAGTTATAACATTTTTCCACTGATACAATATTTAAACGCTCTTGTGGAGTATGAATATCTTCCATTTGCGGACCCATGGAAACAATATCAATTCCTGGCATTTTTTGGGAAATAATTCCACATTCTAACCCAGCATGAATTGCTTTAATTTCTGGCTTCTTACCATACATCTCTTCCCATATTCCTGTCATAAGTGCACTGAGTACGGAATCTGGATTATATTCCCATCCTGGATAATTACCAGTAAACCGAATACTTCCTCCTAAAAACTCTACTAAAAACTTAAGTTGTTCCATTAATTCCTGCTTTCTCGTTTCTACTGAACTTCGAATGGAAAAGCCTAATGTCATATGATCAAAGTCTGTTTCCATAATTCCTAAGTTTAACGAAGTTTCCACAAGATGTTTGATTGCTTTACTCCAATGACAAACGCCATTTGGAATCATCCGAAGCAAGAATAATACTTTTACTTGAGACTGCGTTGATAAAATTGAAACTTCTTCCTGTCCCTTCCAAACAATAGTCAAATCCATCTCTTTTTCTGTAAATTGATATTCTTTTTTATAAATTTCAAAACAATATTGAAACTTTTCTTCTAATTCTTCTTTTGCCAGCCAAGAAACCAATTTTACAGAGCAAGTTCTAGGAATCGCATTATCTTTTGTTCCACCTTCACATTCAATTAAAGAAAATGCCATTTCATCTTGCATCTGAAGTACATCAAATAGCATTCTTCCCATTAATTGATCTGCATTGGCTCGTTCTTTATGAATTTCGCTTCCAGAATGTCCTCCCGTCAAGTGATCCAATACAATCTCAGCGACTTCTCCAGTCGCCGACTTTCTCTGAATCGGAAGTGTTAAATCTGCACGGACTCCACCTGCACAGCTGACAAGGAATACTCCTTCTTCCTCAGAGTCCAAATTAATTAAATATTTCGCTTTACATTCAGATAAATCAATCTCTGTCGCTCCAGTCAGTCCAGTTTCTTCATCCACAGTAAAAACACATTCCAACGCTGGATGCTGTAAATCTGGATCTGTCAGAATCGCCAACATATAGGCAACGGCAATTCCATCATCTCCGCCAAGCGTTGTGCCATTGGCGTGAAGCCATTCTCCATCCACAATTAACTCTAACGGATCACTTGAAAAATCATGATTACTTGTACTTATTTTTTCATTCACCATGTCCAAATGCCCCTGTAACATTACAACGGGTGCATTTTCGTATCCTGGTGCAGCTGGTTTGCGAATAATTACATTATTCCAGGAATCTTGTACATAATCCAATCCTGAACGTTTCGCTACATGAACGCAGTAATCGCTAATCGCTTTTGTATCTCCAGAACCATGAGGGATTCGACAAATATCTTCAAAATATCGAAATACATACTCTGGCTTTAAATCTTTACATATTTCTTGCATCATTTCCTCCTATCCCCATCAACTGTAATATAAACTTTAAATATTAAGAAACTCTACTTAATTTTCCGAAACAGTCATGGATGTTTTGTTTTAAGAATACATTAAAATAAGCCTGTCACTGGAGTTTTTATGAAAAAATTTATTACTCGAAGCTTATTATTAATTTTTTTATTTTTTCTCATACGTTTTTCCACTATCAGCATTGCTGGAGCATCTTCTGGGCTTATGCTATGGTATCAATCCATTGTCCCTGCACTGCTTCCAGCGATGATTCTATCTTCTCTCATCGTTCAGACTGGGGCTGCTGACTATATTACCATTTTACTCCAACCACTTACCAAACGTCTTTTTTGCATTCGTGCAGAAGGAACCTATTGTGTATTAATCGGAATGTTATGCGGTTATCCCATTGGCGTTAAAACCTGTGTTGACTATATGGAACTAGGGCGTATCGACCGCACAGAAGGAAATTATCTGCTCGCATTTATCAGCTTCCCAAGCCCTATGTTCTTATGTGGTTACATTGCCGCACAACATCTTGGCATTGAATATTTAAAAAACGTCCTTCTTGCCATCTATCTTCCCGCCCTTTTATTAAATGGATTATCCTGGTTACGAAACACCCATCATAATCCCCCTTTACTGCTGTCTGCCCAAGGCATATCTGCTCCTTCATTTTCCATACATATGCTGGATAATGCCATTCACTCTTCGATTACTGTACTATGCAAAGTTGGATGTTATATGATGCTGTTTTCTATTTTAGCATCGTTTGTACAGGCCATTCCATGGCTTCCTTCCATTTTTAAAGCATTTCTGGCTGGAATATTAGAAATGACAACAGGAATTCATCAAATTAGCTTGACGTCTCTTTCGATACGAGTACAGGGAAGTCTCATATGCGGCTTCGCAGCATTTGGAGGCCTGTCCACTCTAATGCAGACATTGGATATTATGCATGAAAGTGGACTCTCTCCTCATCTATATATCATTTGGAAACTGCTGCATGGCATCCTGTCTGCACTTGTATTTTATATTACTATATAATATCCAATTGACGAAACAAGCATTCCCTAATCCACTTTTTTACTAAAGCGATAGGGAATGCCCGCAAAACAGACATCGAGATTTATTAGTTATCTGCAACTTCCTCATTGCTCTCATCCGATGGTTCTGGTATTTGTAGTTCTCTTCGATTATCAATAATAATATCATAACTGGATTTCATAGAATTCATAAATGAATCAAATTTACTCTGTGTGTTTTCCATTGTATGACTAATGATTAACTGAAGACTGTTTAACATCTCATCGGTATAGCTGATTGCACCAGTACGAATATTATCTGCCTCTATATTTGCATGATTGATAATATCTCTAGCTTGTACCGTTGCTTCTGCTACGATTTCATTTGCCTTTGTATAGGCACGCTGCATAATCTCATGCTGATTAATTAACTCATTCGTCTGCACATTAGCTGCTGAAATAATTGCATCCGCATGGGCTTTGGCATCGGCAATAATAGCTTCCTTATTACTCAATAATTTTTGATATTTTTTAATTTCTTCTGGTGTTCTATGACGAAGTTCTACTAGTAATTCTTCTAGCTGTGCCTTATCTACAATAATTTTTGTAGATGAAAATGGCTGCAATTTACATCCATCAATAAATTCTTCAATTTCACCAATTAATTGTTCAATCGTGCTCATAATCTTCTCTCCTTTATGTATCAATAATACGCAGCGTAACTCCGAAAACTATTGTTTTCATCCTTTATTTTGCTAATATCTTATTTATTCAATTTTTCTTTCATACACTGCTCAATATAAGGGGTTACAAATTGGCTAATGTCTCCACCAAATGCAGCCACCTCTTTTACTGTACTAGAACTCAAGTATGCATAATCTAGTTTCGTGGTAAAAAATACGGTATCTACATCTGCTGCAATTTTTCTGTTTGTCTGCGACATCAAAAGTTCATACTCAAAATCTGTAATGGCTCGAAGTCCACGAACAATTACTTGAGCATTTGTCTGATGTGCAAAATCGACTAACAACCCACTAAAAGACAATACCTCTACATTAGGAATATCTTCTGTCACTTTTTTTAACATTTCCACTCTTTCTTTTACAGTAAACATTGGACGCTTTGACTGATTATTCAAAACCCCCACAATCAAATGATCAACGACATTACTCGCACGGCGGATGATGTCTAAATGGCCAAGCGTCACGGGATCAAAACTTCCAGGATAGATTGCTTTTGTCATTCTCTTTATTACTCCTTTAGTTTCTTAATAAATACGTGCTGATTTGTTTTATAACGCTTTTGCTTTTCTATATAGAAACCTAGACTTCTCAAATAAGAGAAATCCGTCGTCAAATCTGCCTCTACAATAATTGTACTGTCTTCTTGAATTAGTTCTGAATGGCTTAAATATTCGAGTACTCTGCGTTCTTCTTCTTTGCCATATGGAGGATCCATAAATACATAATCAAACGATTCTTTTGCTGCTTCCAATCTTGGCAAAGCAGCTTCCACAGAGGATCCCATTACCACTCCATCCAGATGAGTAAAGGCTAAATTCTCTCTAATACAGCTAAGCGCTTTCTTTTGCTGTTCTACAAATACAGCTTTCTGAGCCCCCCGACTTAACGCTTCAATTCCAATGGCTCCACTGCCACTGTACAGATCCAAAAATCGGCATCCATACAGTCCTGATTGAATCATATTAAACAATGTTTCTTTAATTCGATCGGTCGTAGGCCTTGTTTCCAGCCCCGCTGGTGTCTTTAAAGGAAGGCTTCTGGCACTTCCAGCAATTACTCTCATAGGATTCCCCCAGAAATTTTCTCATTTCCCTTATTATATTATTATTTCAGCCTTCTGACAAGTATATTTTAGAAAATTTTAACTACATCTAACTAAATTATCGTTTTTTAATCATTTTGCAAAACTTTCCAGTTTATTATTTTCTGTCATGCACATAATAGGAGTGTAACAAAAAATCTTTCATGAGAGAACAGCGCAGTTATTTTTAATTGCAATTATGTTACAACTTATAC
This sequence comes from Candidatus Fimimorpha faecalis, assembly GCA_018712075.1. Taxonomy (GTDB): domain Bacteria; phylum Bacillota; class Clostridia; order Lachnospirales; family Lachnospiraceae; genus Fimimorpha; species Fimimorpha faecalis. Next base: position 11,730 of record DVHN01000001.1, on the reverse strand, counting down.
TATGGCAAAAGAAACAGAAATTAAGTACAAAATCGAAAAAGGAGGACAATCATATGTCTAACAGTGGAAGTAATCGTAAAGCAGTACCAGAAGCAAAGGAAGCACTTGATAAGTTTAAAATGGAAGTTGCAGACGAGTTAGGTGTACCGTTAACAGACGGTTACAATGGAAATCTGACATCCTACCAGAACGGCAGCGTTGGCGGCCATATGGTAAAGAAAATGATTGAAAATCAGGAAAAGCAGATGGCAAACAAATAATTAGACCATTGATTTTAAGATACTCCTGATAAGAAGCGAACATTACTCGCAGTAAGAACAATTCTTATCCAAAGAAAGAGAAACGATTTCTTTTTCGCCAGCTACGAAAAGAAACTTCTTTGTCCCAAAGAGAATCAATCTTTGCGACTCAGAAGTTTCTTTTTGATCTAACAGTTTATATCACTTCCTCCACTGCTTCGGATGCCTGTTTTAATATCTCGGCATCTTGATAAATGTCGGCTAGTTTAAATTGCAGCATGCCACTTTGCCGTACCCCAAAGAAGTCTCCTGGTCCTCTCAGTTTTAAGTCTTCGGAGGCAATAAAAAATCCATCGTTGGAATGATTTAAAATATCTAGTCGTTTTCTGCTTTCTTTGCTTCCTGATGTATTCATTAAAATGCAATAGGACTGTGCATTCCCACGTCCCACTCGTCCTCTTAGCTGGTGAAGCTGAGCCAATCCAAACTGCTGTGCATTTTCGATTAAAATAACGGTCGCATTTGGCACGTCAATTCCAACTTCAATTACTGTAGTAGATACTAAAATTTGAATTTGGTTTTCTCCAAATGCTTTCATAATCCGTTCTTTTTCTGAATTTTTCATTTTCCCATGCAAATACGATATTACGATATTCGCAGGTAGTTCTTTTCTTAATTTTTTTGTATACTCGATAACATTTTCTGCATCCATTTGCTCCGTTTCTTCGATCATTGGACAAATGACATAGGCCTGATGCCCCAGTTCCACTTGTTTTTTCAAAAATTCATAAGCTTTTGGCCGATAAGAAATATCGACCGCACAGTTTTTAATCGGAAGTCGGTTGGATGGAAGTTCATCGATCACGGAAATATCCAAATCCCCATAAATAATAATTGCCAATGTACGGGGAATTGGCGTTGCACTCATTACTAAAATATGAGGTGCCAGCCCTTTTTCACTCAGCATTTTTCTCTGTTCCACTCCAAACCGATGCTGCTCATCCGTAACGACAAGTGCTAATTCATCATAATTTACTTTTTCTTGAAACAGCGCATGGGTTCCAATAATAATGTCTACTTCATGTGACTCAATTTGCTTGTACACGGCTCTCTTTTGTGCCGCCGTCATAGAACCAGTTAAAAGAACGGCTTGAATTGGCAGTTCATATTGTTCAATCATCTTGTTCAAAGCTTCGTAATGTTGTGTCGCAAGCACTTCGGTTGGAGCCATCATCGCTGCTTGATAACGGCAAAGTGCCACTTGATACAGTGCCAAAAAAGCCACAATTGTCTTTCCAGAACCGACGTCTCCCTGTACAAGTCGATTCATACGATGCTCTCCAATCATATCCGAGCAAATATCTGAAAATGCATTTCTCTGTGCATTGGTTAGGCGATAGGGAAGTTTTTCCATCAATTCCCATACTTGAGGCTGTTCGATGATCGCATAGATATTTTTCTGCATTTGCAATTGCTGCCTCATTTGTCGCACTCCTAATATAAATTGATAGAATTCTTCAAATACAAGACGTTTTCTTGCTTCTTGCAGCATGGCATTTTCTTGAGGAAAATGAATTTGTTGGATTGCCTGCTTTTTATTCATTAATTTCCAACGCTCTCGCTGGTCTTGGGAAAGAGATTCTTCGATTTCAATTCCACTCTCCCATACTTGAGACACTGCTTTTCCGATTGTTTTACTTGTAAGCCCTGCCGTCAATGCATAAATTGGCTGATGGCTGCCAATCAATGCGTCATAGGCTCCCAGTGTGAAAATTTGAGGATGTTCCATCGTGCGTGCAGACCCATAGCCATGCAACCGCCCTCTTAGTACAAACTGCATTCCTGGCTTCATTGTTCCACGCAAAAACGGCATATGAAACCATATCACTCGTAACGTATCTCCATTCCGATCTCTTATCTGGGATACTACGATTTGCTTTCGATTCATTTGCCGAATCGAAGGAGATGTAATGATCGTTCCCTGTACTGCTGCAAAATCCAGAAAATTCTCCTGTCTCACCGTCACTGGTGCTTCATAACTGTCATAGGACACTGGATAATATTCCAAAAGTTCTCCTACTGTGGTGATTCCTAATTTTCCCATTAAAGCTGCTGTTTTTGGACCTACTCCCTTCACTGTCATAACGGAATCATTCCAATCCACGTTGTTTCCTCCTCATTCCATTTTTATATTGCTTATTAAACGCTCCACTGAAGCGACTTTTACCTATTCATAATAATAAAAGAATATCCCTGGATATTGGCAGTTCCAATCCCAAGGATATATTTCTTTTCTTATTCCACTGACATAATATAGTAATAAACAGGCTGTCCGCCTTCATTCACTTCTACTTCTATGAGTGGGTTTTGTTTTACAATCTGATCGGCTAAGTTTTGAGCTTCTTCTTCGGTTATATCCGCTCCATAATAAATACTAACTAATTCTGATTCTTCATCGATCATTGCTTTGGCCGCCTCGAAAGCAGTCTGATTTAATTCGGTTCCAGCGGCAAGAATACCATTATCTCCAACTGCCATAATATCATCTTTGTGAATTTCCACTCCGTCAATCGTCGTATCCCTTACTGCATACGTAATCTGACCTGTCTTTACATGCTGCATTTCTTCCATCATTGCCGCTGTATTTTCCTGTGCCGATTTTTCGGAAACAAAGTGAATCATTGCTGTTATTCCCTGAGGAATTGTTTTACTCGGAATCACAATTAACTCTTTTTCTTTCACAAGACTTTTTGCCTGTTCTGCTGCCAAAATAATGTTTTTATTATTTGGGAAAATATAAACAACATCTGCATTTACTTTATCTACCGCATTTAGTACATCTTCTGTACTTGGATTCATCGTTTGACCGCCTTCAATCAGATAGTCCACTCCAAGTCCTTTGAAAATTTCTGCCAAGCCATCTCCGACTGACACAGCAATAAATCCGACTGGCTTTCTCTCTTTTTTCGCTTCTTGTTCTTTTTGCTGTTGTGCAATTTTTTCTGCATCCTTAATCAGACGTTCCTGATGTTCTTCACGCATATTGTCAATCTTCATTTTGCTTAATGCGCCATACGTTAATGCACGCTCAATTGCCTGTCCTGGATGATTTGTATGCACATGAACTTTTACTACGTCTTCATCTGCAACACAAACAATGGAATCTCCAATTGATTCCAAAAATGATTTAAATGCCATCTCGTCATATTCTGTAAATGGCTGCTCCGTCATAATAATAAATTCCGTGCAGTATCCAAATTTAATATTTGCCGTTTCGATTTGAGATCGATCCATTGCAACTGGCTCTTCGGTTTTCTTTGGCTGTACAATATCATCAACTGGAATTTCTTTTCCCAAAAATCCATCCAATGCACCACGCAGTATTTGCATTAATCCCTGTCCACCAGAATCGACAACTCCTGCCTGCTTTAGTACTGGCAGCATCTCTGGAGTTTGACTCAATACAAAATCACCATGTTCAATTACTTTTCGAATGAACCGTTCCAAATCTTCTTCTTTTTCTGAAAGCTCCTGTGCCTTGTCCGCCATTCCTTTTGCAACGGTTAAAATGGTTCCTTCTTTCGGCTTCATAACAGCCTTATATGCTGTTTCCGCAGCACGCTTTAGTGCATTGGCGAGAATCATTGTATCAATTTTTTCTACATATTTAATCTCTTTCGTAAATCCACGGAATAACTGGGATAAAATAACTCCTGAATTACCTCTAGCACCCCGAAGTGAACCAGAAGAAATTGCCTTTGCCAAATCTTCCATAGAGGGATTGTCTCCCAATGCAGTTACTTCTCTTGCTGCTGATAAAATAGTTAATGTCATATTAGTTCCTGTATCTCCATCTGGCACTGGAAATACATTTAATTCATTAATCCACTCTTTCTTCGCCTCCAGATTTTTTACACCTGCAAGAAACATTTTCTTCAAAAGTGCGGCATCTATCATATGAACTGACACAACTTGTTCCTCCTATCTTCCCCTTAGTCAATCACACGGACTCCCTCCACAAATAAGTTGATTTTTTCAATCTCCATACCTGTGAATTCCTCCACTTTATATTTTACGCTGTCAAACAAATTTTCTGCAACAGCTGAAATGCTAACACCATATGCAACAATTACGTGAAAATCTATTACCAATTTATTATTTTCCTTCACTGTTACATTAATTCCTTTTGTCAAATTATCTCTTTTTAATAACTGGACAAGACCATCTCTTACATTAATGGCTGCCATACCAACAATACCAAAGCATTCCACGCCTGTGGAACCTGCGTATTTGGCAATCACATCTGTATTGATTAAGATCTCACCCATTTGATTTGAAATACGACCTTTCATAAGTGACCTCCATTATATTTATGCATTTCATGCATGATTCCATTCTCGTCCAGAAGTACATTACGCACTCTGCCCATCATAGATACATTTTATTATAACCTGTTTTTGTGAAAAAAGAAATAAGAAAATTCAAAATGTTGTATTTTTTTAATATTTTTTTAATTTTTCAAAAAAACTGCTTGCATTCATGGCGTAATTCTGTTATGATAATTCTTGTTGCAAGTCTTGAAGACTAAATATGCTTAAGGAGGTGCAATTATGGCAAAGTGTGCTATCTGCGAAAAGGGTGCTCATTTCGGTAACAGTGTGAGCCATTCTCATAGAAAGTCCAATAAGATGTGGAAGGCTAATGTTAAGTCTGTAAAGGTAAAAGTAAACGGAGCAGCTAAGAAGATGTATGTATGTACTTCTTGCTTACGTTCTGGTAAAGTTGAGAGAGCTTAACAATGGAACTGCCACAGGCAGTTTTCCCTATACGCTATGGCGAGTAAAATGATCGAAGGGTAGTGGATTTCCACTGCCTTTTATTTTTGTTTAGCTGCAAAAACAATTATATCCCACCGCAAGGCAAAGAAGCATCATACCAATTGTCCATATATTAATTGGAATAAAAATCATTAAAGCCATTCCAACTCCAGTCCAAAATATCATTAAGCCGCATAGTTTTTTCATATCTTCTCCGAAAGATTCTTTTACTGTATCCTATGCGGCTTATGATCGATTCATACTACTGACTATTGATTTTCTGCGCTCTTGCTTCCCTCTTTTGCAATATCTTGAATTACTTCATCGGTAGCATCATCTTGTTTATATTGATTTTTGCTTGCAAAGCGATTTACAATATCTGGAACCATATCCAATATTTTCGTAACCGTATCCTGGTTTTTAATGTTTACTAGTTTTGTAACTCCATTTTGAATTACAAGTACGGCTGACGGAGAAATTCTTGCACCAATTCCTCCTCCCGTATTTTCCTTCTTATCACTGGAAAAAGCACCTGCTCCAACGCCAAATTGGATGTCTACCAATGGTAAAATAATGGAATCATTTACATGAATTGCATCTCCCACAACTGTTTTGGAAGAAACAAATCCCTCCATTCCCTTTAGTAACGACTCTACAGAGGCATTAAATCCATTTGTATCTTTATCCCTCATAATAACCTCCTAAAATTATTTTTATGACAGAACTGCTATTTTTGCGAATATCTCTTGTCTTATTCTTTTATCTTTCCCATTAATTTCTTTATCATAACTCGAAATGATTTATGAAATACAACACGAATTCCCTCCCATAATAAAACAGCGATTCGAACTCTTCCTCTAAATTTTAAACTTCCTTCCAATACACTTTGTTGAAAATCTGGTTCCAGAGAAATTGCATTCTCATACCATCCCAGAAACATTGCCATTACCCCTGTTACTTCTCCCGTGAGGGCAGGATCTTCAAAGCCATAATGCAAATATAGCTGGAATTTTTTCGGACGGATATGCTGAACAATTCGAAGCAGTCGAACTTTTAAAAATCCATAAACCATTCTACTATTCTCTTCCAGCAAAATTTCTTTTATCTCTGTTAGCTTTTGTTTGGAAGAGGTGAGTTTTTTCCCTATTGCCAAAACAGTTGCTTTAAAATTTTCCCAGACAGCTTTTAATTTTGAAGGAATGGAAATAATTCGTCTCCAGATAATCTGTACTTTCTGAATCCCTTTTTTCCAAAAAGAACTGCTTTCTGTCGTATCCTCGATTTGCTCATTTGCCTCTTCTTGTTCTATATTAATCTCTTCCTCTTTTGTTTCAAATGTCTGCTCTATTTTCGGTTCTGTTTTCTCTATATCTTGTATTTCAACTTCTTTTTCCACTGTTTCTGGCAATTTAGCAGGTTCTGCTTGACTTTGTGAAAATTCTGTTCCTGTTTCAAAATCAAACTGGTCTTCCTCTTTTTTTCTTTTTCTGGAACCAAGTGGAATTCCTAAGATTTTTATTGCTAATTGAGGATGGTTTTGTTCAATTGTTAGCTTTGCTGAAACGATATGCAGCAGCCAATAAATTTTTACCCATCCATTCCCCTTCTCAAAATAATCCAAACTTCCCTTATAACGAATCGGCACAAATAAGAGAAACAATAAAAGCAGAACGATCAGCCCTACAATGATTCCTATAATTTTCAATATCAAAAATACGATATGCAGCATCTATCCACTTCCTCATTGTATATATTCCCGTAATGCAACTCCTCCCGTCTCTTGATACACCTCTTCGATCAATTGTCTTACAAGCTCATATGCCTCTTGTTTACTGCCTGCAATCCCAAGTACGAATAGATCTTGTTTTTGATAATATGGTTGGCGTAACAGCGACGCTGGAATAACTTCCATTAAATTTTGTGGATCTGGTGCCATCAAAATTATATAAACTCCAAGCTGGAATTTATTATGTCTTAGTCTCCATAAAATCTGATATTTTTTATAACCAATCTGATCACCGACTAATAAATTTTTATAAAGACGCACATTATCCCTCTATTCTTTTCTTTTCGTATGCACATAATCGGATTTTATACAGGATGATCTGGCACACGAATGGTTTAGAACATCATTGTTCGAATAATTTCAATACAAGCTGCTTTTTCTGCTTGGTCACTGCATGAAGCAAGACTTGTCTCAATATAATTTTCTAATTCCTGATAAGTTGTAACAAATAACGGCAGCAGCGTAATCAGCTTTGCCATAATTGCACGTGACACAGGCTTGGACTGTTGCTTTAAATGCGCTCTCAATTCTGCGGAAAATGCGGCATATGTTTGCATAATATAATCTCGATCCGCCTGTGAACGATCTCCGTCTAAATGTTCTAACTCCACATACAGGCTTGTAGAAAGCAATTTACTCATTCTATCTAAGGAAGCATAAATTTTATCCAACATACTTCCGCTTAGTATCTCTTTATAAGAGGCTTGAATCTCTTCTAACATAGATTCTCCAGAATGAAATACATCTGCACATCTCTCTTGTATTCCTTCTATTTTTTCAAAATATTCGGATAAATGGGAAGGCAGTTCCACTCCCTGATCAAATAGACCGCAAATTTCTTGAATAATTGTTTCACAGTTTTGCTTTTCTTTTAGATCTACAATTGCATACGGAGTACTCAGTAATATTACATAAAGATCATTGGTTAATTCTTCCAGCAGCATATATAAATCAATATTACGATTTAATACTTGTGATGTTTTTATCTGTTCTGCTTCCAATGCTTCATAATCTTCTTTTGTTAATGTTTTGAAATCGACTTGCGCCATACAGCGAATCATATGACAGATTTCTGGATAGGCATCTTCCATTCCTTCTGGCTCTTCCATCATGGCAGCCGTACGCAGCATATAGATCAAATCATTTACCGATTGTTTCTCACTGCCAATATAAACACTTAATCCATCCTGCAAAATTTGGAAAAATTTTGCTTTTGTCATACGCATCGGCAGCTGCTCAATAATTTGCATGGTTCTCGTTTGGCGAACCGCATTATCTTTATCCATCGTAAGATAATTCAAAATTTCTGTCTTTAACGCTTCATCCGAACATTCTATCTTCGTTTCTTTAAACCGATATTCCATCCGATTTAACACATATTCATAGATCGTGTAACGATCCGTATATGCAGTAAATAACTTCATTGCTTCAATATTTTTTCTCCGCAATGTTTCAATATCTTCAATACTTTGTTCAAATAATTGTCCAGAAAATGGAGTTCCGACATATTTTTTTACAATACGGTTCAACTCGTTTACTGCATCCGTAATAATGTCTGGAATCTTATCACCACTTGTTTTCATTTCTATATAAGTTTCATAGAATGTTGGATAGTTCAACGCAAATCGACTATAGGAAAGTCGGTTTGCACTATTCATCATATGATTAGAAAACAGAGACAAATTCGCTTCTATATCTTTTCCTTTTTCCAATCTTCTCATTATTGTATAAATATCAGCCATAATTCTTTTCCTCATCTTCTTCCAGCATACAATGCCTCAATAAATCCAAAGCATTGACTACGGTTAATTCTCTGATTTTATTGCGGTTTCCAGTAAAATGATATTCTCGCACTGTGACAGAGTCCGCAAAATAACAACCAATGAAAACCGTTCCAACTGGCTTTTCTTTTGTGCCGCCATCTGGTCCTGCAATTCCCGTTATCGCAAGACTTACATCTGCATCGGTTTTAAATACTGCTCCCTTTGCCATTTCCTTTGCTGTTTCTTTGCTGACAGCACCATATTTTTTTAACGTATCCCGATTTACATCAATGAACTTTCTTTTTGCCTTATTCGAATACGTCACAAACCCAATTTTAAATACATCAGAAGCTCCAGGAACGCTGATAAGGCGACTGCTCAACATACCTCCTGTACAAGATTCTGCTGTACAGATCGTGAAGCCTCGCTTCTGAAGCATTTTCACTACAACTTGCTCCAACGTTTCCTTTTCTTTTATTGTATAAATTGCACTTCCAAACCGTTTTTTCAATTCCTCTATAACAGGTTTTATCATTTTTTTGGCATCTTTTTCCGTTTTTGCACTGGCTGTTACACGTACATGTACCTCACCAGTTTTCGCATAAGTAGCGATCGTTGGATTTGTCTGCCGATCAATTAAGTCTCGAATCATCGTTTCGACTTTACTCTCTCCAATTCCACAAATCTTAACCATCGCAGATAAGATTGTATGCGGAATCTTTTTCTCCAGATAAGGCGTCAGTTTATCATTTACCATAGGAATCAACTCATTTGGAGGTCCTGGAAGCAAAACAATACTTTTTCCATTCCATTCGACAATCATTCCTGGCGCCGTTCCATTTTCATTATCCAACACAATGGCTCCTTCTGGAATCAATGCTTGCTTCCAGTTATTATCCGATGGTTTACGGCCTGTTTTGGAAAAATAACTTTTTATTCTTTTCTTTGTATGTTCATCTTCTATAAGTGGAATATAACATAGTTTTGCCACTGTCTCCTTCGTTAAATCATCTTCGGTCGGTCCTAACCCTCCTGATAAAATAACAATATCTGAACGATCCAATGCTATCGTAAGCTGCTGCGATAATCGTTCTTCATTATCTCCTACTGTTGATTGATAAAAAACGGAATAACCAAGTGATGCACATTTCTGCGCTAGAAATTGTGCATTCGTGTTCACAATATTTCCTAGTAAAATTTCCGTTCCTACAGTAATTAATTCTATAACCATTCTTTTCAACCTTATCTTTCTTCCTGTAGTACACTCCGATTATGATACAAATAATCACATAATGAAATAATTGTCAATACCAATGATGCATAAATGAATATCTGTTCCACAATCTCCATACCATTTATATCTGCAATCAAAATAAGTGTCATTACCATCTGGCAGGCTGTCTTCATCTTTCCCCAGATTCCTGCTGCTAATACAATTCCCTGATCAGAAGCAATCAAACGAAAGCCACTAATAATAAATTCTCTTGCTATAATAATAATAACAATCCACGTTGGAATACGTCCTAAATCAACAAAGCAAATTAAAGCAGTACATACTAATAGTTTATCTGCCAATGGATCCATGAACTTTCCAAAGTTTGTAATCAGATTATACTTCCTTGCAATTCTTCCATCAAACCAATCGGTCAAACTCGCTCCAGCAAAAATAGCAAGGGCTACCCATTTGGACCAGCCCCCCGCAAATGGTGCAAGCATGAAGATTACAAAAAATGGAATCATAATTGTACGAAGCATTGTAAGTTTATTCGGTAAATTCATCTTCCAATTCTCCTATCAAATCATATTCTGCCGCTCCAGTGACAATTACTTTTGCGAAATCACCAGACATTAATGGCGTAGCCGTCTGTACGAAAATATATCCATCTACATTTGGTGCATCCATATAAGTTCTGCCCACATAGGCATTCTCATCGGCAACCTTTCCTTCTATCATAACATCCACAGTACGTCCAATCATCTGTTCGCAATGGTCAAATGCAATTTCTTGCTGTAACTCCATAATCGCATCACGCCGTTCTTCCTTCACTTCCTCTGGAATTTGGTTTTCCATGGCAGCAGCAGGCGTATCTTCTTCTGCTGAATACGTAAATACGCCCAAACGATCAAATTCCACTTCATTTACAAAATGCAGCATTTCCTCATGGTCTTCTTCTGTTTCTCCTGGAAATCCAGCAATCAATGTGGTTCGAAGCGCAATATCTGGAATTTCTCTTCTTAGTTTTTGAATCATCCCTCGAAGCTGTGTCTGACTTGTTTTTCTTCCCATTCGTTTTAAAATTGAATCCGAAGCATGTTGAATTGGAATATCCAAATAATGACAGATTTTAGGTTCTGTCTTAATTACTTCAATCAATTCATCCGTAATTTCTTCTGGATAACAATATTGCAAACGAATCCACCAAATACCTGGAATCTTTACAAGTTGTCTCAAAAGTTCCGGAAGCATTTTTCTTCCATACAGATCCATTCCATAAAGGGTCGTTTCCTGAGCTACTAAAATTAATTCACGAACCCCGCCTTCTGCCAGAGACTTTGCCTCCTCGATTAGTTCTTCCATTGGAACGCTCCGATAAGAACCTCTGATTTTAGGAATAATACAATAAGTACAATGCTTATCACAGCCTTCTGCAATTTTTAAAAAGGCATAGTATCCTCCTGTTGTTACAATGCGCTTACGAGTCATCGGCATTTCGTTATTAGGAAGGAATACTTGCGGATGGTGATGCGCCAATGCTTCTTTTACAACAGTTGCAATTTCACCATAGGAAGCAATTCCAAGCACTCCATCTACCTCTGGTATCTCTTTCTGTACTTCTTCTTTATAACGTTCTGCTAAACACCCTGTTACAATTAAAGCTTTGCATACCGCAGTCTTTTTATATTCTGCCATTTCTAAAATTGTATTAATGCTCTCCTCTTTCGCATCACCAATAAAACAACAGGTATTTACAATAATAATTTCTGCCTCTGTTTCATCCTCCGTAAATTCATAACCTGCATCTCTTAGGATTCCTAACATCTTTTCTGTATCCACAAGATTTTTATCACACCCAAGAGAAATAAATAATAGTTTCATCGAAATTTCTATCTACATTCTCCTTCTA
>DVHN01000017.1 GCA_018712075.1 Candidatus Fimimorpha faecalis | reverse complement strand
AATAATATGACAGTTGCAGTATTGGCAGTACAAGGTGCATTTATCGAACATGAAATGATGTTGAATCAAATTGGAGTAGAATGTTTTGAAATTCGAAAGAAAACAGATTTGGAGTGTTCCTTTGATGGGTTGATTTTGCCAGGCGGTGAAAGTACTGTACAGGGGAAATTATTAAAAGAATTGGATTTGTTTGATCCGTTAAAGCAAAAAATTGAACAGGGATTGCCTGTACTTGGAACTTGTGCGGGGTTAATTTTACTTGCAAAACAGCTATCCAATTATAAACATAGTTATTTCGGAACGCTTCCAGTCGTTGTAAAGCGTAACGCCTATGGAAGACAGTTAGGAAGCTTTTGTGTCGAAGCAGAGATGAAAGGAATTGGGACAATTCCAATGAGTTTTATTCGGGCTCCATATATTGAAAGAATAGATTCTGGTGTAGAAGTACTTGCAAAAGTAAATGAAAACATTGTGGCAGTGCAGTGGAAAAATCAAATTGGAATTTCCTTTCACCCAGAAGTTACGAATTGTACCAAAATACATGAGTATTTCTGTGAGTTAATAGATAAAAATCCAAGAACGCTTGCAAAAAATCTATAATTGTTATATTGAAAAGAAAGTGAAAAAAATAGAATTATAGCATTGAAAAGGGTGGAAGCATTGATTGCCTTCACCCTATTACTAATTCGTATTGATATTCTTTGCGGTTCTCGTCAGAAGAACGGTTTTTTCTTCCTTCATTGATTTCGGTTCGTTCCATTCCAAGTTTTTCCATAACTCGATAAGAAGCAGTATTTTCTGCATCACAATGTGCAATGAAATGGTTCACGTGAAGAGAATTAACTGCAAAATCAAACAATGCTTTTGCTGCTTCCGTTGCAAAACCTTGATTCCAGTATTCTTTATGAATGATCCATCCAAATTCTCCCACTGGTTTGTTATCTGTGACATTTGGAGTCTGTTTTGCGATTTCTTCATCTAAATATAGCGATACGGCACCGATATGTTTCTCATTAAAGAAAATGGCAAATTCATAAAAAGCGGGTTTTTCTTTGTTCCATTCTTGCTCGACTTTTTGTAAAAAATCCAAGGTTTCTTCCATGGTTTCCGATGGCAAATAAACCATAAATTTGGTTGTGTCAAAATCAGAGGCGTATTGAAATGTGCTGTTTAAATATTGTACTCCAAGTGGTTTTAATACAAGTCGTTTTGTTTTTATTTCCATGCTATCCTCCCGATTATATAAGATTTTTCATTCTGAGACGAGGTAATGTTTTTTTCTTAACTCTTCTTCAATGAGATCCAATGTCTGTTCGGAATCGGCGGATACGGTATGATAATGATAACCAGATGTAATGTTATTTAGCGGTGTGGAATGACCGCTTTTAATACTGTTTGTAAAGTCCAAGGCTTTTTTTCTTGTATTAATATTTAATTCTGCTCGGAGTTGTCCGTAGACTTGATGTGCTACGAATACATCAATAATATTACCTCCAAAATCTACAATTGTATTCAATTCATCTAAAATAGCCTCGTTTGAATGGCAGACGTAAAAGGTGCGAACTGCACGGATCGTTGAGTTATAGAGATATCCCTTATTTGTGGATAAAATATTAGCATCATTTGCACGCAGTAATGCGATATCTTGTACAATAATCTGTCGACTGACGTGAAAGGATTTTGCCAACTCTGTGCCAGAAACGGGGGAAGAGCTGCTTTGAATTCGTTTCAAGATTTCTTGTCTGCGTTCTACTCCATTCATAATTCATTGAACCCTCCTTTTGCCACAAATTTTAGAATAATAAAAGTCAAGTGGATATTTGCAATCGAAGCAGGGGACTTCCTTTATTTGGTTAAATTGCATGGAGATTTTTTAAAGAGATATCTAAAATAGGAGCGGAATGAGTCAACGCACCGCTGGAAATATAATCAACGCCGATATCGACGAGACGAGCTACATTTTCTTTCGTTACATTACCAGAACATTCGGTTTCTGCTCTGCCATTGATATAGGATACCGCTTCTTTCATCATTTCTGGAGTCATATTGTCCAACATAATGATATCTGCTCCTGCTTCGACGGCTTCTTTTACCATCTCCATTGTTTCTACTTCTACTTCGATTTTACGTACAAAAGGTGCATATTCTTTTGCCATTGCGATGGCTTCTTTTACGCCGCCAGCTGCACCGATATGGTTGTCTTTTAATAAAATCCCGTCAGATAAATTGTAACGGTGATTGTAGCCACCGCCGACTTTTACTGCATATTTTTCGAATACACGCATATTTGGAGTTGTTTTTCTCGTGTCTAATAACTTCGTTTTACTTCCCTTTAATAAGTCTGCAATGGAACGAGTATAAGTGGCAATTCCACTCATGCGCTGTAAATAGTTTAATGCAGTACGTTCTCCTGAAAGCAGTACTCGAATGTCCCCTGTTACATCGGCGAGAACTTGCTGATTGGTAACATAGTCTCCATCGTTTACATAGAAAGTGATCGTTACTTCTGGGTCCAGTAATTGAAAGGTTCTGGCGAATACTTCTAATCCAGCAATCACCCCGTCCTGTTTACAAATTAATTGAACGGTTCCAAGCTGATAAGTACGCATAACGGCATTTGTTGTAATATCTTCACTTGTAATATCTTCTTCTAGTGCTTGTAAAATTAAATGATCAGCATTTAATTTCATTGTAATATTATTCATCGGATTCTTTCTCCTTTTCCATTTCCTCTAAAATCATTGTTTTATATTGCTGTTCAAGCAATTCTGTATTACGGTATTCTTCCATATTCAATGCTGCGATGAGTTGATTGAATTGAATATGCTCAGGAAGCTGTTCCATAGATTCTGGGAATTGTTCGGTCATTTGTCTGGCGGCACGTTTGGCAAATACAAGACTTTCCAATAAAGAGTTGCTGGCAAGACGATTTGCTCCATGCACGCCGTTACAGCTTGTTTCTCCAGCAGCATAAAGCATATCCATAGTTGTTTTGCTGAATGCGTCTACATGAATACCTCCCATAAAGTAATGCTGTGCAGGAACTACTGGGATGGGTTCTTTTGTCACATCATAACCCTCTTCCAAACAGTGTTGATAAATATTTGGAAAATGATTCAAAATCGTTTCTTTTCCAAGTGGAACCATGGATAAATGAACATAAGGCATTTGATCAATTTCCATTTGCTTCCGAATTTCTTTGGTTAATGCGTCACGAGGCAGCAATTCATTGGCAAAACGCTCCCCATTTTTATTATACAGTAAAGCTCCTTCTCCACGTACGGATTCTGAGATCAGAAAGCGGCGACCAGGTTTAGTAGAGTATAGAGTAGTTGGATGAATTTGGACATAATCAATATGTTCTAGCTCAATATTATGTTTTAAGCAAATGGCAAGTGCATCTCCAGTTAAGTGACGAAAGTTCGTAGAATGTTTATATAATCCGCCTACTCCACCACTTGCAAGCATGGTATAGCAAGCTTCAATCGTAAAGAAATGGTTTTCTTTATCTCGTACTAAAATACCAGCACAGCGATTATTTTGGCAGATGAGATCTACCATAGTACAATACTCCATAATAGTAACATTAGCAAGTTTTTTTACCTGAGTCAATAGCTTGCTTGTAATTTCTTTTCCTGTAATATCTTCATGAAATAAAATACGAGGTTTGGAATGCGCTCCTTCCCTTGTATAAGCTGCCTTTCCATTTTCTTTTGTGAATTCTACTCCATATCCAATGAGATCTTGAATGGTTTCTCTAGAAGAGCGAATCATAATATCAACGGATTCTCTGCGATTTTTGTAATGACCAGCTTTTAATGTATCTTCCATAAAACTATCATAGTCGGAATCATCTCTTAAGACGCAGATCCCTCCCTGAGCGAGAAAGGAATCACTACTTTCTAGATCCTCTTTTGTAATCATTAAAATGTTTTTATCTCTTGGAAGGTTCAATGCACAGTATAAGCCAGCAACACCACTTCCTACAATAACCACATCTGTTTTTTTGTTTTCCATGTTCTCCTCCTATGTTGTTATTTTGCTAATTCTAACATACGGTTTAATGGTAAATGAGCAGCATGGCGAAGCTCATCACTAACTTCTACATTTCCATTATAAGAAACTAATGCATCTCGGATTTTTTCCAATGTTATTTTTTTCATATCTGTACAGCATTGGTGATTGGTTACTGTATAAAATGTTTTATCTGGATTGTTTTGCTTTAATTCGTATAATACTCCAGCTTCTGTTCCAATAATAAATTCAGTTGTTGTACTTTTGGAAGCATAATCAATGATTTCTGATGTACTTCCAATCATATCGGCATGGGCTAATACATCGGGTGGACATTCTGGATGAACCAAAAACTCTGCATTGGGATGAAGATGCTTTGCAGCTATTACATCGTTAACAGTAATATCTTTATGAATTGGACAGTATCCATCATTGAATATAAAATGTTTTTCTGGAACTTGTGCTGCTACATAATGTGCCAAATTTTGATCTGGAATAAAGAAAATGTTTTTATTTGGCAATGCTTTTACAATTGAGATGGCGTTAGAAGAAGTAACACAGACATCAGAATGGGACTTTAATTCAGCTGTTGAATTGATATAACAGACAACGGCCACATCTTCATATTCAGATTTGATGCGCTGGATGGTAGTGATGTCTGCCATATGAGCCATTGGACAATCTGCGGTTATATCTGGAAGAAGTACAGTTTTGGATGGATTTAAAATTTTGGCACTTTCTCCCATAAAAGAAACGCCGCAAAAAACAATAGTGTCTTCTTTTATTTTAGTAGCAATTTTGCTCAAATAAAAGGAATCTCCAATATAATCGGCAATTGCCTGTACTTCGTCAGGAACATAGTAATGTGCCATAATAATGGCATTTTTTTCTTTTTTTAATTGATTGATTTCTTCAACGATTGAATTCATAATTAATACGGCCAAAAAGATAGGAAAAGGCCGCCCTCCTTTCTTCATGAGTAAGGAATAAGAATGGTATGTTGTAGGTAAATCTTACTCAATATTACAGGAATTATACAGTAAAAATTAACAGCTGACAAGACAGTAGAATAAATCAATGTAAAGTTTATTTGCTTTTCACAAAAAAATTTTTAAAAATAGAATAAAAATGTAAAAAATATAATTATATTCGTAAACGAATAAGAAATAGATGAAAGAAACTTCGCACCAAAAAGAGTTCTTTTCATACAATATAGAGAAAAGAAGAAAAAAAGGAATAAAGAGATGGAATGTTATTATAGGAAAAATAACAACAGAATGTACCGTAATCATTCTACACAAATGGGGTGTAGAGGGATGCGTTCTGGTTCAAATATAAATAATTCCTGTATGAAAGATGAAAAAAAGAGTTGTGATAAAATGGAAAAAATCTGTAACTTTATAAAAGAAGAGAAAAACTGTGGATGTAACAGGATAGGAAATATGAGAAGAGAAAATAACTGTGAATGCACCAGAATGGAAAATATAAGAATGGAAAAAAACTGTGGATGCAGTAGAGAAAGTATGAGAAATGAGAATAGCTGTGGATGTAGTGGAATGGGGAATACAAAACTAGAAAGTGGCTGTGGCAGAATGGGAAGATCAGGAAATAACTGTGATTGTAACAAGATGGAGCAGGGCTGTCCAAAAAAAGAAACCTGTGGTTGTGAAAAAAAAGATTGTGATTGTAAAAAGAAAGAAAATGATTCCGATCATTGCTGCTGTAATAGAGAAAAAAAAGACTGTGATAAGGCAGAAGATAACTGCTATCCATGCAAAAAAGACGAGTGGAAAAATAGTCCAGTTGGTATGGGATATGTTCCATGGCAATGTTTTCGGATGTTAAATGATATGGGAGACGGTCTGGAATCAGGAACGATTTTTAAAGAACTAGATAAACCATTTGAGGTAGGATTTTGTGCAAGGAGGTGCGGATGTTAATGAGCGAAAAAGAAACGTTAATGAAACAATTAAATGAAGCTAGTTTTGCATTGGATGAAGCAGTTTTATTTCTTGACACCCATCCTTGTGATGAAGAAGCATTATGCTATTATAAAAAATGTGCAAAATTGAGAAAAGAAGCATTAAAAGCATATCAAGAAAAATTTGGTCCACTTCAAAAAGATCAAGTAGAAGCTTGTGAACATTGGCACTGGATTCATGAACCATGGCCATGGGAAAAAGGAGGGAACTGCTGATGTGGAATTATGAAAAACGGTTACAATATCCAGTAAAAATCTCACAGCCAAATCCACAATTGGCTCAAGTAATTATAAGTCAATTTGGAGGTCCAGATGGAGAATTGGCAGCTTCTATGAGATATTTGTCACAGCGTTATACTATGCCATATGCAGAGTGTAAAGCACTTCTAACCGATATTGGTACAGAAGCCCCTGAAATGTTCCTTTCAGGGGCTAACGCTTTTTTTGACGCTTTTGCAACCGTATAGCTCCATTTCATAGGAAGCAAATGCAGATATACATCAATGTTGTCCTTATCATTGACAACCATCTTATCTAAAATGTGCTTATAAAACTCGTCATCGTATTCCACACCGCAGACAATTTCGTTGATAGCATCTCTGATTTCCTGCACAAGCTCCTGTTGCTGCCTAGTCATAGCCTGCTGTTTGTCGATAACCGATTGCAGCTCGGCAATTTCAGCATTGCATTTAGACCGTGCCGCCGAAAACTCGTTTTTTGTTATGTTGCCGTCCATATAAATATCAATCAGCTTTGTGCGCTTATCCTGGGTGCCTGCAATCTGGGCTTTTAATTTCTTGACATCTGTGCCTGTCGTATCCATAGCGATGATGGACTCTATAATAGAAGTAAGATTTTTCGTGATTTTCGTCTGTCTGAGCTTTAATTCCTTTGTTATAAGGAACATAATATGTGTCGCATCTTCATTGCGTATGCTTGCTCCCGTGCAGCCGATTTGATTTCCCGCTTTGTCAGTATGGGGGCTTCCGTGTTTTGCTGCTTCCTGACACCGCCACGCCTTATATTTGCTGCCGTCTTTTCTAGTTTTATATCTTGCCACATAGCTTGCGCCGCAATGTCCGCATTTGATTTTACCCGAAAACGGATAGCGGTTGCTGTGCTTCGCCTTGCCCTCTTGTGAAAGGGAACGCTCATCTAAAATGCGATTTGCTTCTTCAAACAACTCACGGGATACAATCGGCTCGTGATGGTCTTTAATAATCACAAATTCCTCCTGACCTCGATTGTATTTCTTTTCGTGGGAGAGAAAATCTGGCGTATAGGTCTTTTTCTGCACCAAGTCGCCACAGTATTTTTCGTTGCGAATAACACGAAGAATAACGGTATTCTGCCACTCCTTAACACGATAAGGCAAAATGCCTTCCTCCCGAAGCTCACGGGCGATGACATGAGTTCCTTTTCCTTCGTTCACAAACTTATGGAAGATAAGGCGTACAATCTTTGCGCCTTCCTCATTGATGGTCATTTTTCCATCTTTAACATCATAGCCGAGCATACTGCGCCCAAACACAACGCCTTGCTCCATCTGGCGCTTTTGTCCCCATTTGACACGCTCGGAAGTTTTGCGGCTTTCCTCCTGTGCTATCGAGGACATAATGGCAAGGCGAAGTTCCGCATCGCCGTCTAAAGTGTTGATGTTGTCATTCATAAAGATAACGCCGACGCCGTGTTTTTTGAGGTCACGGGTGTAATATATGCTATCGAGCGTATTTCTCGCAAAACGGGAAATCTCTTTCGTAATTATCAAGTCAAAGTCGCCGTTTTTTGCACAGGCTATCATTCGATTAAACTCTTTCCGCTTTTTTGTACTTGTTCCAGAAATGCCTTCATCGGCAAAAATCTCATACAGCTCCCAGTCTGGATTGCGCTCAATATACTGCTTGAAATAGCGCTGCTGGCTTTCAAATGAATTCGCCTGGTCTTCATTATCCGTGGAAACACGGCAATACGCAGCCACACGCTTTCTTTTTTCTATTATTTTGCGTTCTTCGTTCAAGCGTTCATATCGGTTCATTGAAAACTCCTTTCCCAGTAAACCGTGCTTACTGTATTTGCATTATAGGAAAATCTCTGAGGGATGTCGAATGTGCAAACCTTTGATTTACACTTATATATGTAAAAACGCCAAGCAGTCAAGCTCGGCGTTTGCTTTTTTGACTTCGGCTGTATTGTTGTTCAAGCGCAGTCAGGCAGCATTTCCTTTGAGTTTCCGTCAACAAGCCTCGTTTCTCAAGGGAAAAAAGGATTGACTTCTGAACATTTAATAGGAACTTTGCGTGTTCCTGCTCATTCAATTCTGGAACAGGGTCGCCGATATATACAAACTCTCTATGCTTCAGCCACCAACACCTCCCTCGTTCTCAATATATGAGCGATTGCTTGTACCGTATAACGAGAGGGTTAGTCCTTTTTACCTTGTTTCCGCAGCGATACCCATCACATAGAAAAACGCCCTGTAGTAGCAGTTGTTCACCCTGCATTTCATCATATTTTCCAGAAAGAAATCTTGATGTGCTGTGTCGCAAAATCTTATTTCTGACATAAAACGCTCCTTTCGATTTTCAGGCAAAAGAATAACGCCCACCCCGTAAAAGGTGAGCGTTACCGATTGTGTTATTCGTTTCAATATTAGATACAAAATGCGGCGTAGAGAGGAACGGTCTTTTTACTGTCCTCAAAGCCGAAGTTTTTTGCAGAGAGCTTGATGGCGTAAGCAGGCTTGTAGGTTTGCATATAGACCTTCAGGCTCTTTGCTCTGGTGTTGTCAGCCGATTTTACTTCAATGGGGATAAGCTGACCGTCACGCTGAATGACAAAATCTATCTCAGCCCCACGCTCGGACTGCCAATAATAGGTCTTGTATCCGTTAATGGTAAGCTGCACATCGACATAGTTTTCAGCCATACCGCCCTTAAAGTCGTTCAGCTCCTCGACCATATAGAGGACATCGTTTGCCGCTAAGTCTTTCTTTGCACAGAGCAGTCCCAAGTCGGAAACATAAATCTTGAACGCATCAATATCACGGTAATTCTCCAAAGGTTTTTTGATTTGTTCTACCTTATATACCTGTGAAACGATACCAGACAGACAGAGCCATTCAATAGCGTTTTCAAACTCGGAAGCTCTGCCGCCTTTCTTTATCAGCTTATACTGAAAACGGGTATTCTTTTTTGAAAGCTGTACGGTAATGTTGTCATAGGCAAGCCTTGTTTTCTTAATTTCATTCACATTGTTGTACTTGCTCATATCGTTGAGATAGCTTGAGAGTATGGTGTCCTGCGTGTGGCGAACAAGGATATAGTCCTTTGTTTGCGTGAACTGCAAGACGCACTCAGGCATACCGCCTACAACGAGATACTGCCTGTAAAGCAGCATTGCCGCATCGTGCAGGGCAGAGGGCATCGGCGTATCGGTTTCAAAGCAATTTTTAATCTGCGCTACCAGAGCATCCTCGCCTAAAGCCAGCATAAATTCCTCCATATCCATAGGATACAGAGTTTTCATATCAACCTTGCCCACAGGGAAAGAGAATCTCGCCCTGCCTACCGCCACGCCCAGCAAGCTACCGAGAGCTACGATATGATAGTCTGGAGTGTTCTCACAAAAGTATTTCAGAGAAGTCAAAGCCCGTTCGCAAAGCTGTACCTCGTCAAATACTATCAGCGTCTTTTCCTTTACTATTGTCTGACCTGCAATGTGCGATAAAATGGGTATCAGATAATCAGGGCTGATATTTTCCTCAAAGGTTTCGTTCAGCTTTGGATTTGTTTCAAAATTGAAGTATGCCACATTTTCATAGTGGCTGCGCCCAAACTCTAAAATCGAGTAGGTTTTTCCGACCTGCCTTGCTCCCTGCAAAATCAGGGGCTTGCGGTGTTCGTTTTCTTTCCACGCTTCCAAGAAGCTCATTATTTTTCGATACATTGCCAGACCTCCTTTCAGGTACTGAACATAGTATAGCACATATTCGTGTAAATATCAATGGTTTTATAATGATTTTTAACATTAAATTGCATGAATTTTGCTTTGATCTTATCAAAATTCGACATGAACACCGTCAAGCCCTCTTTTTTACACCTCCTCGAATTGAATAGTCATCACATATATTAATAGTGCGTTTTTCAGGATATGGAACATTTCCAGTGCCTCTGTAGGTACAGAAGAATTAGCCCATATGGAAATGATTTCTGCAATTGTATATCAGCTAACGAGAAATCTCAGTATAGAGGAAATTAAGGAATCAGGATTTGATAAATATTATGTGGATCATACAACTGCACTTTGGCCACAGGCTGCTGGAGGAATTCCATTTAATGCATGTGAATTTCAATCTAAGGGTGATGTAATAACGGATTTATTTGAAGATTTAGCAGCGGAACAAAAAGCTAGAACTACGTATGATAATATCCTTCGACTTATAAAAGATCCAGAAATCTGTGATCCAATCCGTTTCTTAAGACAGCGTGAAATTGTACATTTCCAAAGATTCGGTGAAGCACTTCGCATTGTTCAGGAGCATTTGGACAGCAAGAATTTCTATGCGTTTAATCCTGAGTTTGACCAGTCAAAATGTAAGTAGGTATTGCGTATGAGAAGTGGAATTCAAGAGATGGTACAGATTCTGCAAAAAGAGAAACCAGAAGCGTATGCTCTTGTATATGGAACTGGAGAATTTACAGAAGTCTATGGCATAGTGTCTTTTTATTCGATTTGGATGGGAACTTTGGTAGTGGCACATATTGCAGGGTTTCCGATAGAAGAGGAAGCATGTAAGGGACGTATCTGGAGTTTTCATATTCATGAAGGAAGTGAATGTACAGGAAATGAAACAGATCCATTTGCAAATACGAAATTTCATTATAATCCAGATGATTGTCTGCATCCAGAACATGCGGGTGATTTACCACCATTATTTTCCAATCATGGAATTGCAATACAGATTTTTTATACCGACCGTTTTCAGCCAGAAGAAGTTATAGGGCGTACCGTTGTAATTCACGATATGCCAGATGATTTTCGTACACAGCCTTCTGGGGATTCTGGAAGCAAGATTGCATGTGGAAAAATTGTGAAACAATAATAGAAGGGATGAAACGTCATGCATTTCATATTTATTTATATGAAGTGCATGACCATTTTTCTGTGTTTTTAAAATTTGAAAGGATTGATTCCAATGAGTGAGATTCTATGATATATTAGAAGGAAATTGACCATAGGAAGGTTGGAATGGAAGGAAGAAAGAAGATGGAAAAAAAGAGAACATTTCGTCCAGTGCCAGGATTGAGCCGAGAGGAAGAAGAGAAGCAATTGGAAGAGATTTTGGAAGTGGCACAGGAAAATCTTGAGAGAACGAAAGGCTATATGAAGCAGTTGTCGGAGGAATTGCATGATTTAATAGAGACTTATGGGCCAAAGGATAAACAAGCATTGGCTCTTTTGCATAACACACAGTCACGGTTACAAGAAAATAAGCGTGATTTGATAAGATATCAAAAAGCGAGAAAGAAACCATACTTTGGACGAATTGATTTTAAAGATCAAAATCAGCCGCAAGAGGAGTCCTATTATATCGGACGAGTTGGGATTTCTAAAAATGGACTGGAGCCGATTGTAATAGATTGGAGGGCGCCTGTAGCATCTGTCTATTATGAAAATGCTTTAGGTCCTTGCAGTTATACAGTAAAAAATGAAGGTAGTTATAACATTGATCTGAGACGAAAACGTACCTATGAAATTGCAGAAGATAAGTTAAAAGATTTTTTTGATTCCGATATAGTAGCAACCGATGATCTTTTGAATAAGTATTTGGCCAAAAGTAAGAAGGCAGTGTTAGGAGAGATTATTGCCACAATACAGAAGGAGCAAAATACAATCATTCGCAAGTCACCAAGAACGAATCTAATCGTTCAAGGGGTGGCTGGTTCAGGAAAAACAACGGTAGCAATGCATCGTATTTCTTATATTCTATACAATTATAAAGAAGAGTTTCGCCCAGAAGATTTTTATATTATTGGAAGTAACCGAATTTTATTAAATTATATTACAAGTGTTTTACCAGAATTGGATGTATATGGAGTGTCGCAAATGACGATGGAGCAATTATTTGTACGGCTTCTCTATGAAGATTGGGATTCGAGGATTCATCGTATTGGCTCTATAGATAACAGGGATGAGACGGTTTGTTTGAAGGGAAGTTATGAGTGGTTTCATGATTTGGAGCAGTTTTGCAGCGAATACGAAAATAAGATGATTCCAAAAACGGAAGTTCGTATGGAAAAAAATGGAGTGCTTCTTATAGATGAAGCGGCGATTCATAATTATTTGGACAATAATCCGAAGATGTCCATGCAAAGTAAAATTAATAGGTTAAATGAGATTTTATTATCAAAGCTGGAAAATGAATGGGAAGGAAAATATGTTTCTTATACTCCAGAAGAAAAAAAAGAATTACAGCGGATTTATCGGCGATATTTTGGAAAAAATGTTTGGAATGGTTCTATCTTTGAACTCTATCAAGACTTTTTAAAGGTACAGGAACAGAATGGAAAAGTTGTGTCATTTACAGAAAATATTTTTGATCTTTATGATTTAGCGGCGTTGGCCTATCTATATAAACGGATTAAGGAAACAGATGGAATTCGTGAAGCAAGCCATATCATTATTGATGAGGCACAGGATTTTGGAATGATGGCGTATGGAGCATTGGCATACTGTCTTCGTGGCTGTACTTATACAATTATGGGGGATGTATCACAAAATATTCATTTTGGTTATGGCTTGAATGATTGGAAAGAGTTACAGGATCTTATATTAACTGGAAACTTTGATAGTTTTGGATTGTTGAAAAAGAGTTACCGAAATACAGTGGAGATTTCTAAGTTTGCTACAGAGATTTTACGGCATGGAAGCTTTTCTATTTATCCAGTTGATCCAATTGATCGGCATGGGAATGCAGTACGTGTAACGGAATGTAGGGATGAAAGGGGAATGATTCAAGAAACAATAAAAACAATTCAGAATTGGCAAAAAGAGGGACGTGAAACAATTGCAGTCATCTGTTGGGATGAAACACAGGCGGCTAGGGTAAGTGAGCGGCTTAGTGAAAAACTATCGCTTTTGGATTATAATTTGGAAACAACGGAATTCGGAACTGGTGTTATGGTACTTCCAGTGGAATATACAAAAGGATTGGAATTTGATGCAGTTTTAATTTATGATCCGTCTGCTGAAAACTATAAGTTAGAAGATTCCTATGTAAAGTTATTATATGTGGCAGCGACTCGTGCACTGCATGAGTTAACGGTTGTGCATCAGGGAGATTTGACCGACTTGATTGGAAAACCAGTGCCAAAAGAAAAATCTATGGATTCTTTGGAAGACGGAGGGATGAAGCAGCAGAGTGTGAGAAAAGAATTCATTGTTACAGAATCAAAAAATAAGGAAAATAGTAATCAGAAATTGCCGATAAGGAAAAAGAGAAAAGAAGAGAAAACTTCTGTCCCAATAAATCCGTCTCCTTACAATTTTGGAGATATTCCGACAAATAATTTGCTGCAAAATTTAATGCAGCCCAAATATCTGATGGATAGTTCCATCCGAACACTGAAGAAAACGAAGCAGTATTTGGATTTGAACAGTAGTTATGGAGTGCTGCGTTTAACACCGTTGGAAGATACAGTGATTCGAGTACAGTTCCAAAAAGGGCAGAATGCAGATTTTGCAGAGAGTTATTGGAGTTATGAGACGAAAAATCAGGTTTTGTGGACGGCGAGAGCTGGAAAAAGTCTCGTGGAAGTTGGAACGGAGAAAATTACAATTCGAATCGATAAAAGGACAGGAGCCATACAGTTTTTTAATAAAGAAAAAATACGATTGTTGTCAGAGAAGATAGCATTGCCAAGACGGATTGAGTTGGGAGCTACAAGTCAGACGTGGGTATATTTTGACTGGAGAAAAGAAGAAAAACTGGCTGCCAAAGGGATATTGGATGATGAGTTAATACCAATGAATCAGAAAGCGAGGTATATTAGTTTTGGTAAGAAAAAGCTTCGTATGCCACTTCTAGTTTCTAAATATGGATATGGTATTGGAATTGCAGCAAAAAACGATGTGATTTGTTGTAATATTCCTATGTATGGGACTTATTTGTACACAGAAGGAATGGAACAGATCGATTATTATTTCTTTTACGGGGAGAGTTATGAGGCCATATTAGATTTATATAAGAAACTGTAGTGGAAGATGCCCTGTGATGGATATTCGGTAGGGATATAATTTTGATGCTCACAGATTGTAGAAGCGACCCTTATCTGATAAAAAGCAATAATATTTTTGGAAAAGTGGTTTTCTATTTGCGAATACAATGTTATAATAATAAAAAATCTTTACCAAATCTTTATGAGCAAGGATTTCTCTTTAACTACAAAAGGGGAATCTTTAAATTTTGTAATGTAATAATAGAATGGAGAAGTACTATGAAGATTATTATTATTGGATGTGGAAAGGTAGGAATTACACTTGCAGAGCAGCTAAGTGAAGAAAATCATGATTTAGTGTTGATTGACACGTCTGCACAGAAGGTTCAAGAAATACCAGAAGATATTGATGCAATCCGTCTTTACGGTAATGGAGCCAGTGTTAATACTCAGATGGAAGCTGGCGTGGATAAAGCGGATATTTTAATTGCAGTTACTGGTTCAGATGAATTAAATTTACTATGCTGTTTAATTGCACAGAAGACAGGTAATTGTCAGACAATTGCTCGTGTTCGCAATCCAATTTATAGCAAAGAAATTGGTTTTATTAAAGAGAGACTGGGAGTTTCAATGATTATTAATCCAGAATATGCAGCAGCGATGGAAATTTCCCGACTACTGCGTTTTCCTTCTGCAATTAAAATTGATACATTTGCAAAAGGAAGGGTGGAATTATTAAAATTCCGTGTTCGTCCAGAATTTCATTTAAATGATGTTCCAATTAGAGATATCCGAAGAAAATTTAGTGCAGATATTTTAATTTGCGGAGTCGAAAGACAGGAGAAAATTTCAATACCAGATGGAGATTTTATATTAAAAGATAACGATGTCTTATCTATTATTGCCTCTCCGAAAAATGCAGCAGATTTTTTCAAAAAAATTGGTCTTAAAACGAATCAAGTAAAAAATGCTTTAATCGTAGGAGGCGGAAAGCTGGCACATTATCTAGCTAATTTATTGCTTGATATGAAAATTAGAGTTCGTATTGTAGAGAAAGACAAAGCTCGATGTGATGAATTAAATGAGCTGCTGCCAGAGGCAGAAATTATATGTGGAGATGGAACGGATAAAAATTTATTGCTGGAAGAAGGGCTTCCTCATACAGAAGCATTCGTGACATTGACAAATATGGATGAAGAAAATATTTTACTTTCTCTTTATGCAAAAGAACATTCCAATGTGAAACTTGTTACAAAGGTAAATCGAATTGCGTTTGACAATATTATTGAACGGCTCGACTTGGGGAGTGTTATTTATCCAAAGTATATTACAATGGATTATATTTTGCAGTATGTCCGTGCATTACAAAATTCCATTGGAAGTAATGTGGAGAACTTATACCATATTTTGGATAATCGTGCAGAAGCATTGGAATTTGCGGTGCATGAAAAATCTCCAGTAACGGATGTGCCATTGTCACAGCTTCATCTAAAAGATAATTTACTAATTGGATGTATTAATCGCAGAGGAAAAATACATATTGCAAGAGGAAATGATTGTATTCAAATTGGGGATACGGTTATCGTTGTTACAATACAAAAAGGGCTGCGTGACATTCGAGATATTTTGAAGAAATAGAGGGAAGAACAATGAATTATTCCATTATTGTATACATTATTGGATGGATTTTAAAAGCAGAAGCTGCATTGCTGGTTCTTCCAGCATTAACTGCAATCATTTATAAAGAGACAGCAATCTGGAGTTTTGTTATTACAATTTTGATTTGTTTTGGAATTGGAATGCTGCTGACATGGAAAAAACCAAAAAATAAAATATTCTATGTAAAAGAAGGATTTGTAACGGCGGCATTTAGCTGGATTGTGTTAAGCTGTATGGGAGCAGTTCCATTTTTAATTAGTGGAAGTATTGCAAATCCAGTAGATGCGTTATTTGAAACAGTTTCTGGTTTTACTACAACAGGAGCAAGTATTTTAGCAGATGTGGAATCATTACCTCGCAGTATTATCTTTTGGAGAAGTTTTACGCATTGGATTGGAGGTATGGGAGTTTTAGTTCTACTGTTGTCGCTGCTCCCTTTGGCAGGCGGCTCTCATATGAATTTAATGAAAGCAGAAAGTCCGGGGCCATCGGTCAGTCGTCTTGTTCCTAAAGTTCAGTCAACAGCAAAAATCTTATATGGGATTTATTTGTTTATTACTGTGATAGAGGTAATACTATTATTATTAGGAGGAGCATCTTTGTTTGATTCTTTAACAATTTCATTTGGTACTGCTGGTACAGGTGGATTTGGAATTAAAAATGATAGTATGACAAGCTACTCGGTATATATTCAAGTGGTTGTTACCATCTTCATGATTTTATTCGGAGTGAACTTTAATGCATATTTTTTACTTATGATGAAAAAACCAAAAAAGGCTATTTTTAACGAAGAAGTACTTTGGTATTTTGGAATCATTCTGGCTTCAATTTTGCTGATTGCATGGAATATTCGAGGATATTATGCAAATATCCTGACTGCTCTTCAGCAATCCGCATTTCAAGTTGGTTCCATTATTACAACAACTGGATATGCGACGGCTGATTTTAATTTATGGCCGGCATTTTCGAAGACAATATTAGTAATTTTAATGTTTGTTGGAGCATGTGCAGGCAGTACAGGCGGAGGAATTAAGGTATCTCGTTTAGTAATTTTATTTAAAACAATTCGAAAAGAATTTCATCAGTTTTTACATCCAAGATCAGTAAGAAAAGTAATTATGGATGGAAAAGTAGTAGAGCATGAAGTAATTCGCACAATTAATGTCTTTATGGTGGCATATTTTTTAATCTTTACGATATCGGTATTATTGATTAGTTTAGATAATTATGATCTGGTTACAAATTTTACGGCAGTAGCAGCTACTTTTAATAATATTGGACCTGGTCTAGAACTAGTTGGGCCAACGCAAAACTTTGGATTGTTTTCAAATGGCTCAAAACTAGTACTAATTTTTGATATGTTGGCAGGCCGTTTAGAATTGTTTCCATTATTATTGTTATTTGTAAGAGATACATGGAGAAAATTCTAAAAATTTATATCAGATAGGAGAGGTAGGAAAGAATCATGAAAAATAAAAAACAGACAGATTTAGGAAGTGGAAGTGTCGGAAAGTTATTATTTCAATTAGCACTTCCTGCGATTACTGCACAAATTGTGAACGTTTTATATAATATGGTAGATCGAATGTATATTGGGCATATTCCAGAAATCGGAGCAGCAGCTTTAACTGGAGTGGGGGTTTGTTTTCCAATTATTATGATTATTTCAGCATTTGCAGCGTTAGTGGCAATGGGAGGAGCACCAAGAGCGTCAATTATGCTTGGAAAGGGAGATAAAGAAGCAGCAGAAAAAATTTTGGGGAACTGTACTACTGCAACCTTTGTTTCTGGTATTGTATTGACCGTTGTTTTTCTGATTTTTGGACGAGATTTGCTTTTAGTATTTGGAGCAAGTGAAAATACGATTCAATATGCCGTAGATTATATTCAAATCTATGCATGTGGTACATTATTTGTTCAAATTGCATTGGGATTGAACAATTTTATTACATCACAGGGATTTGCAACAATTAGTATGTTAAGCGTAGT
Organism: Candidatus Fimimorpha faecalis; assembly: GCA_018712075.1. GTDB lineage: Bacteria > Bacillota > Clostridia > Lachnospirales > Lachnospiraceae > Fimimorpha > Fimimorpha faecalis. The sequence continues at coordinate 16,752 of DVHN01000017.1, read as the reverse complement.
AATTGGAGCGGTTGCAAATATTATTTTAGACCCGATTTTTATCTTCGTATTCAATATGGGAGTAAAAGGGGCAGCGCTTGCTACGATTCTTTCTCAGGCATTATCCGCATTTTGGGTATTGAGATTTTTGATGGGAAAGAAAACAATCCTTCGTATTAAAAAACAATACTTAAAAATCGAACCAAAGACGTATTTACCTTGTTTGGCTTTAGGAATGTCTCCGTTTGTAATGCAGTCTACAGAAAGTATTATTTCTGTCTGTTTTAATTCTTCTTTATTAAAATATGGAGGAGATATTGCGGTAGGTTCTATGACAATCTTATCCAGTATTATGCAGTTTTCTATGCTTCCGCTTCAAGGATTGACACAGGGAGCACAGCCAATTATTAGTTTCAATTATGGAGCCAGGAAGGCAGAACGTGTAAAAAAAGCCTTTTTCCTGCAATTGATTTCATGTGTCGTATTTTCTGGTTTAATATGGGCGATTGCAATGTTTGCTCCAAATTTATTTATTGGAATTTTTACGCCAGATCCAGACTTAACTGTCTATACCAAATGGGCAATTCGTATTTATATGGCAGTTAGTATTATTTTTGGTTTACAAATTGGATGTCAGCAGACATTTGTTGCAATTGGAAATGCAAAGGTTTCCCTGTTTTTGGCTGTACTTAGAAAAATTATTTTGTTAATTCCGCTTATCTTTTTACTGCCAAACTTTTTTGAGGATAAAGCGATGGCGGTTTTTCTTGCAGAGCCAGTTGCAGATGTAATTGCAGTGACAACAACCGTATGTATGTTTACATTCCAGTTTAGAAAAACGATGAAGGAATTAAATGCTAAATAAAAAACTAAGTTAAGGAAATCAAATGGAAGATAAAATTATAGAGTTAATAGAAAAAGTAAAAAAGCAGTCTCCATTGGTTCATAGCATTATGAATTATGTTACAATTAACGATTGTGCCAATGTGCTGCTGGCAGTCGGAGCGTCTCCAATTATGGCAGACGCTCCAATGGAAGTAGAAGAAATTACCGCAATGGCGGATGCACTTGTTTTAAATACAGGAACATTGAAAAGCTGGTCAAAAGATTCCATGATATGTGCAGGAAAAGTAGCAAATCAAAAAGGAATTCCAGTTATTTTAGATCCAGTTGGAGTAGGCGCTTCTAGATTGAGAAAACAGACCGTTCAGGATATTTTAAATCAAGTAAGAATAACAGTAATACGAGGAAATCGTTCCGAGATTGCATGGGTTGCAGGAGTGGAGACATTGTCGACAGGGGTGGATTGTTTTGAAAAGTCATCCCTGGAAAAAGAAATCGAACTGGCAAAAAAAGCTGCAAGTAAATGGAATACGACAGTTGCAGTAACTGGAACAGTAGATGTAATTACAGACGGGAATCAATTAATAAAGATATATAATGGGACATCCATGTTGTCAAAAGTTACAGGAACAGGATGTATGACAACTGCATTGATCGGTGCTTTTTTGGCAGAGGGAACGAGTATGACGGCAGCAGTTGCGGGTGTTTCGATGATGGGAATTGCAGGAGAAATTGCGCAGGAACGTGCGGGTTCCATTGGAATGGGAAGTTTTAAGGTAGAGCTTATGAATGTATTGAGTCAGATGAATGGAGAAAAAATAAGGGAGAAACTGAAAATTGAAAAAGAGTGAAATTGATTATACATTATATTTATGTACGGATAGAAAATTAATGAGTACAAATACATTGGAAGAAGCCGTGGAACAGGCGATTTTAGGAGGATGCAGTCTGATTCAGTTAAGAGAGAAACAGAGTTCTTCCAGAGAGTTTTTTGAGATGGCAAAACGGATCAAAGCAATTACGGATCGATATCGGGTACCACTCATCATTAATGATCGGATTGACATTGCTCTGGCAGTGGATGCGGCAGGAGTACATTTGGGACAAGAAGATATTCCTGCGAAAGAAGCACGCCGTATTATGGGAGAAGAAAAAGTAATTGGAGTATCTGCCCGTACGGTGGAATTGGCTCGCAAGGCAGTGGAAGATGGAGCCGACTATTTGGGGGTTGGAGCTATGTTTGCCACAAGTACAAAGGGAAATGCAAAAGTAATTGGAAAAGAAAAATTAAAAGAAATTCGTGCCGCAGTTTCCATTCCAATTGTAGCAATTGGTGGAATTAATCATAGTAACGCAGCACAACTTGTAGATACAGGGATTAATGGTCTGGCAGTTGTTTCTTCTGTGATTGGAGCATCCGATATTCAAGATGCTGCAAGAAAAATGAGAACAATTTTCATAAAAAAATGAAAAAATAAAAGATTATTATTTACTTCATTGTACTAAAATGTTATAATGAGGATAGTAAAAAATGTTAGAATGTCGATAAATAAAGAATGCTATTTTTGGACAGAATTACAAATTTAGGAAAGGAATGAAGACCAATGGAGAATTATTATCAGCCAGAAATTGAATGCGCTTCCAGAGAACAAATTCAAGCATGGCAGGATGAAAGACTTGTAAAGCAAGTTAAACATGTTTATGAACATGTTCCATATTACAGAAAAAAAATGGAAGAAAAGGGAGTGGTGCCAGAAGATATTCGATCTACCGCAGATTTACATAAGCTCCCATTTTTAACAAAGGATGATTTAAGACAGGCTTATCCATATGGACTCTTGGCTACTCCACTAGAAGATGTGGTACGTATTCAGTCTACGAGTGGTACAACGGGAAGAAGAGTTGTAGCATTTTATACACAGCACGATATTGATTTATGGGATGAATGCTGTGCACGTGCGATTATGGCAGCTGGAGGAACAAAGAAAGATGTAGTACATGTATGTTATGGATATGGACTATTTACAGGAGGACCTGGACTGAATGGCGGCTCTCATAAAGTTGGAAGTATGACACTTCCGATGTCCTCTGGTAATACAGAACGTCAGATTCAATTTATGTGTGATTTAGGTTCTACAATTTTATGCTGTACACCATCTTATGCAGCTTATTTGGCAGAATCCATTCATGAAAGAGGACTACAGGATAAGATTAAATTAAAAGCTGGTATTTTTGGAGCAGAAGCATGGACAGAAGAAATGCGGCATGATATTGAAAAATCTCTTGGAATCAAAGCATATGATATTTATGGTTTGACTGAGATCTCAGGACCTGGTGTTTCCTTTGAGTGCAGCGAACAGCGAGGTATGCATATTAATGAAGATCATTTTATTGCAGAAATTATTGATCCAGTAACGGGGGAAGTACTTCCAGATGGAGAAAAGGGAGAACTCGTGTTTACAAGTATTACAAAAGAGGCATTTCCACTGCTTCGTTACCGTACTCGTGATATTTGTGTTCTAAGCCGTGAAAAGTGTTCTTGCGGAAGAACCCATGTTAGAATGAGTAAGCCAATGGGCAGAAGTGATGATATGATGATTATTAAGGGCGTAAATGTATTCCCATCTCAAATTGAAACGGTATTGTTGAATAAGGGATATCCAGCAAATTATCAGATTATTGTTAACCGAGTAAATAATAGTGATACATTGGAAGTACAAGTAGAAATGACTCCAGAAATGTTCTCTGATTCTGTTACAAAGGTAGCTGCAAAAGAAAGAGAATTAGTAGAGGCATTAAAGGCAATGCTTGGTATTTATGCGAAAGTACGTCTCGTAGAGCCAAAAACAATTGCGAGAAGTGAAGGAAAGGCAGTACGTGTAATTGACAAGCGTAACTTATATTAAATAAATAATAATATTAAGAAAGGAGAGCCATATGACAGTAAAACAAATATCTATTTTTTTAGAGAACCGTCCAGGTTCGTTGGCAGAATTAATTGATGTTTTGTCAAAAGAGGAGATAAATATGAGGGCAATGTCTGTGGGAGAGACAGAAGATTTTGGAATACTGCGAATCATTGTACAAGATCCTTATAAGGCGATCTGTGTACTAAAACAGAATGGATACGTATGTTCCATTACACCTGTTTTGGCGGTTGCTGTTCCAGACGAAGCAGGAAGTTTGCTCAATATTTTAAATATCCTTGGCAAAAATGGAGTAAACTTGGATTATACTTATGCATTTACAATGAAGAAAAAAGATTTTGCTTATATGGTATTTCGTGTACAGGATAATGAAAAAGCCATTGATGTACTTTCTAAAAATAAAATTGAGCTGATTAGTCAAGATGACTTAGCCCAAATGTAATTGTTTTCTTGTAAATGAATGGCAAAAGGTAAGTATTCTTATAAGAAGTCTTTGGAGACGGATTATATTGGATACTTACCTTTTTGTGATACTTTTTATAATTGTATTGTAACGGGGCCTTTTCAAAAAACTTTGAAAAACGACAAATCTCTCTTGAATTGTACTGCCTTTTGATATAAAATAAAAGCATATGTGCAGTAAAACAATCTTAAACTTATATTAAATTACAGAAATCGCCGTTGTGGTATTAGGAGATAAGGTTGAATAAAAACTTCACCCGTTCCAGAATTTATGCCGCAGGAAATGTGGTACTAGGAGGTAAAAATGAATGAACGCATTAATCAGATTGCAAGAGGAACTGTAACAACTGTAATCCCCCAGGTTACATTCTCAAGTCAGGAATTAAGAGAACAAGTATTAGAAGGGCAAATACATAACTACGAATTTTTAATAACAAGCGATAATGAAGTTCCCATTGAGGGAATTTTGTATTCTTCGCATGTATGTGTAAATGTAAAGCATAAAGAGATTACTGGGACAGTAATCCGAGTATTAATAGAAGTAGATGCTTCTTATGCAGCAGCTGGCGATAGTATAGAGGGAGAGTTTTGCCTTATAAGTAATGGAGGAGAATTTTATCTGCCATATCATTTTAAAGTGACTGTTTTGCAAGACCATGCATCAGAGGTAATACAAGAATTAAGCCAATTTACTAATCTGGCAAAAAAAGACTTTTCTACTGCTTTACAAATATTTTTAGATAAAGATTTTATCCGAAGAAAATTTATGAAAGAAATTTCTCGTCGAGCTCTTTATTATGGATTACTTGGTGGAAACAGTGAAGCAAGTGCAATGGAAGAATTTCTCGTTGCATTGCATGAAAAAGAACCTGTGCATATTATGTTGGAGCAGTCAGGAGATTCCATTGAAGAAATTACAAGAGAGCAAGGCAGAAAATTACTTGGTGAAATTAAATTAAATGTAAGTGGATGGGGATATACGCAGATTACATATGAAACGGATGTAGCATGGATTCAATTTGATAAAAAACAGGTTACATCGGCAGATTTCAAGGGTGGTTCTTATAATTGGATGTATAAAGTGGAGATTGCAAAGCTGCATCCAGGAAAGAATGATGCACGTATTTGGATAAAAACTCCATATGAGAAACTAAGTTATACAGTCCATATTAATGCTCCAGCCAAAGTACGTAAAAAGCGAGAAGAAAGCAAAAAAGGTTGGGAAAAGATTTATACTCTTTTGATGGCCTATGAAAATAAACAGCTACCAGATAAAGATGCATTAGATGCATTAGAACAGCAAGCAACGGATATTATGAAGCATGATCCAGATAATGTAAGATTACATTTATTGCGTGCATGGGTGTATTTGTTAGAGAATAAATATCAAATGACGATTCATGTACTGGAATGGGTCGAAGAAGCAATTAAAAAAGAAAAAGAAGAAGATCCAGATGCATATTGTTTTATGCTTTATATCCAGGCATTGTTAGATAAAGAAAGGATCAATCTGGCAAGGGAACAGGTAAACCACTATTTTGAAAAAAAGCCCGATGCATTATTGGCATATTTAGAATTATGTTTAAATCCTAATTATGCGAGAGAAGAAAACGCCTATCAGTTTTTGAAGACAATGTTTGAAGCGAGGATTTATAGTCCAATTTTATATTCTTTAGCATGTCGTATTTTAAAAGTAAATCCACGATTGTTGGAACAGATCGGTCGGTTTGAATTGCAAATGTTATTCTATGGTGTGAAAAATCATTTATTGGATGATAATATTAAAAACCAAATGCTTAGTTTACCTACACCAGATATGAAGTTTTTTTCTATTTACTACCGTTTGCTTTGTGCTCTTTACAAAGAAGAGGAAAGTCGTTCCTTACTTGAAGCAATTTGTGGTTTATTAGTACGAAAAGGAAAAACCGATAAAAAGTATCAAAAATGGTATGTGCTTGGAATTCAGCGCAATATTTCTTTGACTAGTCTAGAAGAATATTATATGTATTCTCTTTCTGAGAGTGGACAGGATGAAATACCGGAACGTATAGTGGAATCCTATATGGATAAAGATGGATTAGATGAGAAGAGTAAATGTATTTTATATACTTATATTGTGAAAAAGTATAAGAAACAAAGTCAGACTTATAAAAATTATAAAAAGAGAATGGAAGACTTTGTAAATAATCAGATTCAAAAGGGTAATGTAAATGGAAGAATGAATCGGTTATATCATGAATTCTTATCAGTAGATTCGTTAAATGACAGTCAGGCAAAGGTTGTACCAGATTTACTTTTTGCGAAGAAAATTACGACAAGTTTTCCATTTGCCAAACGAGTGGTAATTCGGTATGCCCAATTGCAGCAGGAAGTAATACGTCCAGTATCCGATCAAATTGCCTGGGTACCAGTCTATATGAATACTGCTGCCATTATTTTTGAGGATGAGTATGGAAATCGATATATTGACCCGTCTTATCAGATAAAGGAAGTATTTCAGGACGATGCATTGCTTGCAAGATGCTGTGAACTTTGTCCGACTCATGTAATGACTCATCTCGTTCATGCAGAACATTTTGAATATGAGCCAATAAAGGAGGAAGACGAATTATATTTGGCAGTGAGCTTATTAAACATTAGTGTCTTGGAAAATATATATCGTCAAATGTTGCTGGAAGCAATCATTCAATATTGTTTTACGCATCACACACAGGAAACGATTGAATGTGATAGTTTGCTTTTGGAATTAAACTGTGAACGTTTAGACCCGGAGACTCGGATTCAGGTTGTGGAGATATTGGTAGAAAATGGTTATTATCCTGAAGCGTATGACCGTTTGAAAATGTGTCAATGGAAAAAGATAGATAAGGAAAAATTATTATACTTATTGACCAGAAGAATTGTAGATTCCATGTATCGTTATGACAGATGGATTGTTATGATTGGATACTGGCTGCAAGAACAGGGATTTTACAATGAAATTATGTTGTCTTATTTGGCGAAGTTTTTTGAAGGAACAAATGAACAGATGTACCATCTTTTGGCAACAGTAAAAAAGACCGATACCGAATACCGGGATTTGCCGGGCAGAGTGTTGGAGCAGATTATTGTAACAGGAAATTTCCGCCATATTTGTCAAGTTTATGAGTGGTATAGTGAACAAGAGTATCCATTGGAAATATTGCAAAAGGCATACTATGTATTGAAATGTCATTGCTATTTTTGTCAAGAAAAGTGGGATCAACTAGATCTTTTTACGGCACAGGATGCGTCCGTGTTAGAAAGTTGGTTTCAAACGGAGTCTCAGTCGCTGCCATTGATTTACGCATTTGCTCTTGTCAAGTATTATGCAGCATGTGAATATTTAGACGAACTGCAAAAAGAGTTAGTGCAGCAGATTGTAGGATTACTTTGTCGAAGAAAGAGTTGGATCAAGGAAATTATTGAGTTAGATCGTCATATTTTCTTGCCGTATGAGTTAGAAGGAAGAGGAATCGCACAAGTAGTAACAAAAGAAGAAAAGGTTACAATTGGACTTCGTCGTACTCCATCTGAAAATGAGGAACGATTCTATATGGAAGAAGTTTATCCAGGTGTGTTTACAAAGTCATTTGTTTTATTTGCGGATGAATCCCTCTCCTATCGTATCTATGCAGGGACGAAGGTAATCATAGAGAATGGAAGATTGGATGGAACAGAGTGTTTTATGTCCCAAGATAGCCGCTATGCTTGCTTGAATCGCTCTGTTATGTTGGCACGGAATAAGCAGGATGAGGAGCTTCAAGAGCAATTGAAAGAAATAGATGAAGCAGACTATTTAAGAAAACAATTATTTCCGTTGCTTTAAAAAATAGAAAAAAGAACAGATGAGGAGAGTTATATGGAAGATGGGCTGATTTTAGGTTATGACCTCTGTGAAGAATATAGCAGAATCAGTTGTTATCAAGCGGGGGAATTAGAACCAGTAGATATCGAATTTGTCAAAAGAGGGAATCCCTGTGTTATGAAAACCGTAATCTGCAAAAAAAGAGGAGCGGATGAATGGTTAATGGGGCAGGAAGCATATATGGCAGCATTAAATGGCGAGGGAATTATGGTGGATAAACTGCTTCGTTTGGCTGCTAAAAACGGAACTGCCACAATTGAAGGCGTTTGTTACACTGCAAAACAATTACTGATGATCTATTTACAAATGACATTAAACTATGTTTTCCAGTTGTACCAAGAAAAAAAGATTCGTATGATTGTAGTGACAATGCAAAATATGAATGAAACAGTATTAGATATATTGGAGCATTGTTTAGTTGAATTTGGAATCTCGAAAGAATCAATTCATATATTAAGTCATGCAGAATGCTTTGCCTATTTTGTGTTAAGTCAAAAAAAGAATATGTGGTCAAATCTATCAGCCTTATTTGATTTGACGCATGAGGGACTTCATTACTATGAGATGGGAATGGCCAGAAATGTACATCCAGTTCTCGTAAGAGTACATCACGAATCATTAGAAGAAGGATTTTCATTAGATATTTTAGAGCAAGCATCTGGAAAAAAATTGGCAGATTCCATTATGTTATCCTGTGCAAAACGATTGCTTGGAAAAAAGACAATATCTGGTGTGTATTTAAGCGGGATGGGAATGGATCGCTGCCAAGAATGGGCAACAGACTTTTTATCTTATATTTGTGGAAGAAGAAAGGTATATTATAGTCAAAATCTGTTTGCAAAAGGTGCAGTTTATGCAGCCATCGACCTTTTACAGAAAGGGAATGGATACCCATTTGTATTTTTATGCGAGGGCAGAATACCTGCTTCAGTAAGTATGGAAGTAGTGGAACGAGGGACGAAAAAAAATCTGGTTATTGCACCGGCGGGAAGCAGTTGGTATGAAGCGAAAACGGTAATGGATCTGATTCCAGATCGTGCCGATAAATTGGTGATGCGAATAACAAGAATTGGCGAGCGAACTGGAAGAAAAATTTCCATTGGTTTGGAGGGATTTCCTGCTCGTCCAAATAAAACGACAAGATTACGGGTATTTGTGAGATTTCTATCAGAAGAAATTATGCAGGTTCGGATTGAAGATAAGGGATTTGGAGAATTTTTTCCTGCTACCGATGCAGTGATTGAAAGGGAATTCAATCTTGTCAAATAGAAGAGTAATCGTATTACTATTTGAATGCTTTACTTATAAAAAGGAGACGATATGGGACAGTATTTATTAGGAGGAGCGGTTGCGGAAATTCCTTATATAACGAAGGAGTTAAATATCCCTCTTTATACGGCAGAAGAATTATGTTATTATATTTATCACAACCTTACTGTATTGGAAGATGAATTTATTCAGGATGATTTAGTAGAATTTATTCGTACACAGCTTGCAATGCCAGTGTTAGCGGAGCGAATTGAACGCTACTATCAATCACAGCGTGATAGAGACATGATGCTTGTATTGATTTTACGGGAAGTGGCTTATTATAGTGAAAAAGATATTGTAGATTTTCAAGAGCAGTTAGTAGCACTTCGCAGAATGAATCCATTGGATCGAAAAAGAGAACAGGCAGATTTGTTTGCTGAAAAAGGAAATTTTCAAAAAGCAATTCGAATCTATGAGAAAATTTTATCCTCTACGAGAGATCTAAAACTTGGAAGTGGTTTTTACAGTAGAGTTTATCAGCATATGGCAGTTTGTTATGCTGGGTTGTTTCAATATGACGAAACGATGAAATGTCTGAGTCTCTCTTACAAGGAGGGAAAAAATAATGAAGTGCTCAAACAGATGTATTTTTTATCTCGAATGCAGAAGATTGCAATACCAAAAGAGGTACAAGATGCAGATCCCAAAATAATGAGAGATTGGGAAGCTGAATGGGTGAATGCCGCATATAAAAGTCGAATACAGACAGATACCGAAGAAAGAAAGAAGCTGTTTGAAGGAGAAGAAGAAATAAAGCGAAAAAAAATAGAAAAATATTTAGATGAAAAAAAGCAAGAATATCGGGAAATGGCGGATTGCACATCAATTTAAACATAGGGTGGCCAACCTCGTTCGCTTATTAATATAACAAATAGAATGGAAAAAACAGAGAGTGAATTACTTTAAATGTAATTAGTTCTCTGTTTTTCTTATTTTATCAGAGCGGGAGTCTTCCTTTTTTTCAAGTAACCGAAGAAAGCCTGAAGCATTCGTTCAATTCCAGCTGCAAGAAACAATGTGTAAAGAAATGTCATAATAATAATAATAAAGTACTCAACTGCAAGAAAAGAAGCGTCCGTATGTTTATGCAGCAATCGTGTTAAAACGACGTGGTGTAATAGAAAAAATGGATAGGAACACTTGCTTATATACATGCATAGTTTGGAAAAAACTTCTGAAGTTATAAGCGCAGAGATTGTGCAGAGAGCGACAAATAGAAAAATCCCACTAAGTTCAATTCGATCCATAAAAGGAAGTGGAAGTGGACAAAACAGCAAAATAATGCTTCCCAAAATAGCAAAATAACCGACAATCATCGGGAGCTTTTTTATATAGGCAATAAAATACATTCCGAGAATGAAGTCAAAGACACGGACTAGAATACTCCGTTCTACTGGAAAGAGAGAGAATGAGTATAAACGGGTCCACGCAAAATACCATATGAGCAGAACAACAAAAAAGATGCGTGGAAACTTTTTCATGCACCAGTGGAAAAATGGGAATAGGAGATATAACACGATAATCATTCCTAAAAACCATTCTCCGATACTGTAAAAGGTCGGAAGTATTGCATAAAGATATCCATCCATACCAATGACAGAAAAAATCAAGTACCAGAGAGGTGTCTCAGAAGCTAAAATTCCCGTATGTTCTGGCACATCAAACCATAGAAAAAGTCCGAGGTAGATGAGCCAAAATGCAGGAAAAATACTGAGAAACCGTTTTTTATAAAATTCCTTTAATGTTTTATATTTGGGATAAGTATAAGTAAGCGAAGCACCTGAAAGCAATAAAAATAAAGAAACTCCAATATGTCCCAACGTTACATTGCAAGTATTCGTGAGCAGCGAAAATGGCACAGAGATATTAAAGTCTTCCATTGCAATATTGAAATGATAAATAAAAATAAATAGGATGGAAACTACACGTATAAAATCCAAATAAAAAACTCGTCGCTGGTTCATAATGAAAAAATCCTTTGTAATATAATTGTTAAAATCTCTTAATTTCATTATAAATATGGTATAAAAAAATGTCAATATTATTAAGAAATTTCTCCACTATAAAAATTAAGTTTGATTTTAAAAAAGCTTGACAAATAGAAGGAGAATGTTTATGCTATTAGCATAACAATATAATTTACAGGTTTTGAGAAAGAGGAGTATGATTTACACGCTGGCAGAGAGGATAATTCATAGGCTGAAAGATTGTTCGAGAAAGTGGAATCAGAAGGTAGCTTTTGAACTGGAGTGCTGAAGTTGCAGCAGTAAGCATTCCCGTATCATCCCCGTTATCGGATGGATTGGTCATAGGCCATGAGAGAGGGACAGAGTTCTGTCTGAAAAAAGGTGGTACCGCGTAGTTTACGCCCTTTGCATAGTAATATGCAAAGGGCTTTTTCTATTCTCAAAAATGTAAAAGAAAGAGAGAGGAGTTTATTTCATGAAAGAATTGGAAAAAACCTATAGTCCTGCTGATATTGAAGATCGCCTTTATCAAAAATGGATGGATAAGAAATATTTTCATGCAGAAGTAGATCGAAGTAAAAAGCCATTTACGATTGTAATGCCACCGCCAAATGTTACGGGACAATTGCATATGGGACATGCATTGGATGAGACAATGCAAGATATTTTAATTCGTTATAAAAGAATGCAGGGATATAATGCATTATGGCAGCCAGGAACTGACCATGCGGCAATTGCGACAGAAGTAAAGGTAATTGAAAAACTCAGAGAAGAAGGAATTGAGAAAGAAGATCTGGGAAGAGAAGGATTCTTAAAAAGAGCATGGGAATGGAAAGAAGAATATGGCGGACGTATTATAAAGCAGCTTAGAAAATTAGGAGCTTCTGCGGATTGGGACAGGGAACGTTTTACAATGGATGAAGGATGTTCCAAAGCAGTAGAAGAAGTATTTATTAAATTGTATAAAAAGGGCTGGATTTATAAAGGATCTCGTATTGTCAATTGGTGTCCAGTTTGTCAAACGTCAATTTCCGATGCAGAAGTAGAACATGAAATGCAGGATGGACATTTTTGGCATATTAAATATCCAATTGTAGGAGAAGAAGGACAGTATTTGGAAATCGCAACGACACGTCCAGAAACGATGTTAGGAGATACTGCGGTTGCAGTAAATCCAAAAGATGAACGTTACAGCCACTTGGTTGGGAAAACATTGATCCTTCCGATTGTAAATCGTGAAATTCCAATTATTGCCGATTCTTATGTGGATATGGAATTTGGTACTGGATGTGTAAAAATTACGCCAGCACATGATCCAAATGACTTTGAAGTAGGAAAACGTCATAACCTTCCAGAAATTAATGTTATGAATGACGATGCTACGATCAATAAAAATGGCGGTAAGTTTGCTGGAATGGATCGTTACGAAGCAAGAAAAGCAATTGTAAAAGAATTGGATGAGTTAGGACTTCTTGTAAAAGTGGTAGATCATTCTCATAATGTAGGTACTCATGATCGCTGCGGCTGTACTGTAGAACCAATGGTAAAGCAGCAATGGTTTGTAAAAATGGATGAAATGATCAAACCAGCAGTTCAAGCAATCAAGAGTGGAGAAATTAAGTTATTCCCACAGCGTATGGAAAAAACTTATTTTAATTGGACCGATAATATTCGAGATTGGTGTATTTCCAGACAGCTTTGGTGGGGACATCGAATTCCAGCTTATTATTGTGAGGAATGCGGGGAAGTGATTGTAGATAGAAAGATGCCAAAGGTATGCCCAAAATGTGGATGCACGCATTTTATACAGGATGAAGACACGTTGGATACATGGTTTTCTTCCGCTCTTTGGCCATTTTCCACACTTGGTTGGCCAGAAAAGACAGAAGATTTGGATTATTTCTATCCAACCGATGTGCTTGTAACGGGATATGACATTATTTTCTTCTGGGTAATTCGTATGATTTTCTCTGGATATGAGCAGACAGGAAAAGCTCCGTTCCATACCGTACTGTTCCACGGATTAGTAAGAGATTCTCAGGGACGTAAGATGAGTAAGTCATTGGGTAATGGTATTGATCCATTAGAAGTAATTGAAAAGTATGGAGCAGATGCATTGCGTATGACGTTAATGACAGGAAATGCACCAGGAAATGATATGCGATTCTATTGGGAACGTGTAGAAGCTTCCCGTAATTTTGCAAATAAAGTATGGAATGCCTCCCGTTTTATTATGATGAATATGGAAGAGGTTTCGGCTGATGAAGTAGCATTGAATGACTTGACTATGGCAGATAAGTGGATTCTTTCTAAAGTAAACCGTCTGGCAAAAGATGTTACACATCATATGGATCAGTTTGATATGGGAATTGCATTGCAGAAAGTTTACGATTTTGTATGGGAAGAATTCTGTGACTGGTATATTGAAATGGTAAAACCTCGTCTTTGGAATAAAGAAGACAAAACAAGGTCGGCTGCGATCTGGACGTTAAAGACTGTTTTAATTCAGTCATTAAAATTATTGCATCCATTTATCCCATTTGTAACCGAAGAAATTTTCTGCAATTTGCAAGAGGAAGAAGAAAGCATTATGGTTTCTGCCTGGCCGAAGTTTAAAGAAGAATGGAATTTTGAAACAGAAGAAAAGGCAGTAGAAACGATTAAGGAAGCTGTAAGAGGAATTCGTACCGTTCGTACTTCGATGAATGTACCACCAAGTAAAAAAGCAAAAGTATTTGTTGTGTCAGAAAAAGCAGAAATTCGTACTATTTTTGAAGACAGCAAAGTATTCTTTGGAATGTTAGGATACGCAAGTGAAGTTTTTGTACAAGAGGATAAAACTAACATTGGAGAAGATGCTGTATCTGCGGTTACTGCGGATGCCGTAATTTATATGCCATTTGCAGAGCTGGTAGATATTGAGAAGGAAATTGAGCGATTAAAGAAAGAAGAAGCTCGTCTGACAAAGGAATTAGCCCGTTCCAATGGTATGTTAAATAATGAAAAATTTACAAGCAAGGCACCAAAGGCAAAAATTGAAGAGGAAAGAGCAAAACTCGAAAAATATACGGCTATGATGCAGCAAGTACAGGAACGTTTAAGCGCATTGCAAAAATAGATCGATTAAATATAGAAGCATCTAGTAGGTTATCTGTTAGATGCTTCTGTGCTTTTTACGGAAAAATTACTGGAAGTTTACAGATAGGAAAAGGTATGGATCGGAATGAATGTTCATATATGATAATAAATGAAAAGTCAGAATGGTAAGCAGTTATGAAACATTTGATGCGAATAACGATTTGTTTTTGTCTGGTTATTGTTGTTTATTGTCATATGCAAGAACCATCCCTGGAAGTAGGGGGAAGTGGAGAAGAACCAGTAAGGGAAGGCGAACTAGGAGATAAAATAAAAAGAGTGGCAATCACGTTTGATGATGGACCTCATCCCGTTTATACTCCAAGACTTTTGGATGGATTGAAAGAGAGAAATGTGAAAGCAATGTTTTTCCTAATCGGAGAAAATATTGTTGGAAGAGAACATATTGTGCGGAGAATGGCAGAAGAGGGACATATTATTGGAAACCATACATTTCACCATGTTCAACTAAATTGTTTAAATGAAGAAGTGGCTTGTCAAGAGATTACAAGTACAAATGAGTTAATTGAATCAATTATCAATAAACCAATTGAATTTATCCGCCCTCCATTTGGAGCATGGAGCAGTAAAAAAAGCTGTCCAGTTGAATTATTTACCATTTTATGGAATATTGACCCTTTAGATTGGAAGGATCAAAATGCAGATTTGATTGTCCAAAGAGTTTTGTCGGAAGTAAAGGATGGTTCCGTTATACTATTGCATGATGTCTATGATACATCGGTAGAAGCAGCTCTTCGAATTATTGATGCATTGCAGGCAGAAGGATATGAATTTGTGACAGCAGATCAGTTCATATTAAATTAGAAAAGAGGAGAAAGAGAGAATGGACTTGTTTGACTATATGAGGGAGACATCAAAGGAGAAAGAATCTCCGTTGGCGTCTCGTATCCGTCCGACAACTCTGGATGAGGTAGTCGGACAAAAACATATTTTAGGAAGAGATAAGTTGTTGTATCGTGCGATAAAGGCAGATAAATTAAGTTCTGTTATTTTTTACGGTCCGCCAGGAACAGGAAAGACTACGCTTGCAAAAGTAATTGCGAATACTACAAGTGCGTTATTCAAGCAGATTAATGCAACTGTTGCAGGAAAAAAAGATATGGAAGCAGTAATTCAAGAAGCAAAAAATGCACTGGGAATGTATGGGAAAAAGACAATTCTTTTTATTGATGAAATTCACCGTTTTAATAAAGGACAACAAGATTATTTGCTTCCATTTGTGGAAGATGGGACAATTGTATTAATTGGAGCTACAACAGAAAATCCATACTTTGAAGTAAATCGTGCACTCTTGTCTCGTTCTACTATTTTTGAATTAAAACCACTGGAAAAAGAAGAAATTCAAACACTTTTGATACGTGCAATAACCGATTCAAAGCGTGGAATGGGAAGTTATCATGCAAAGATAGAAAAGGATGCATTAGAATTTCTCAGTGAGATTGCAGGTGGAGATGCAAGGATGGCATTAAATGCAATCGAATTGGCTATACTGACAACAAAACGAAACGAAGATGGATGGATTCATCTTACCATGGATGTAGTACAAGAATGTATACAAAAAAGAGCCGTTCGTTACGATAAGGATGGAGATAATCACTATGATACTATCAGTGCATTTATTAAAAGTATGAGAGGATCGGACCCAGATGCAGCGATCTATTATTTGGCACGTATGCTTTATGCAGGCGAAGATATTCGATTTATTGCACGCCGAATTATAATCTGTGCAGCAGAGGATGTTGGAAATGCAGACCCTCAGGCTCTTGTAGTTGCTGTTGCAGCGGCACAGGCAGTGGAGAGACTTGGAATGCCAGAAGCAAGGATTCCATTGGCGCAGGCAGTTGTCTATATTGCAACTGCACCAAAGAGTAATGCCTCATATATGGCAATTGATAAAGCACTTGAGATTGTAAAGAACCGACAAATAAAAACGGTTCCCCCACATTTACAAGATTGCCACTATAAAGGAGCGGCTAATCTGGGGCATGGAGTAGAGTATAAATATGCACATGATTATCCAAAACATTATGTGGAACAGCAATACTTACCAGATGAATTGGTCGGTATGCAGTTTTATCAAGCGACAGATAATGGATACGAGGCAAAAATAAAAAGATATTTAAGAGATATTTCGATTAAAGAAGAATAAATAATTGAAAAAAATAATAGGTTTTAATGGAATAATTTAAATATACTAGTTGGAAAATGAAGAATTTTATGA
>DVHN01000179.1 GCA_018712075.1 Candidatus Fimimorpha faecalis | reverse complement strand
CCGTATAAAGAGATAAGGCGAACACATTGCGATAAATCCTTTATTTTCAAGGCTTTTGGAGAATTTTATTAAAACACTGTAACTTCTGTTGAGAGGTCATAATTTAATGATATTCAAATTTATATTTTACTGTCTTTTCCAACAATACCAATGAATTCCTTTACCATAACCAATCTTTTCATAGAATGGATCACCGCCCCCTGTCATATGTGTAGCTCCAAGTGACTTCATAGTGTGATAGTGTTTCGAAAGAGCAGCTGAAGCAAGTCCTTTTTTACAAATCCTGATATTATATTAAATTCATCTTGTATTAATCTCGCACTTAATAATTTTATTAAATCTTCTGCTTCTTCTTTCGTAAATACACCATACTCTTCCGCACTACCAGAGATAAAAATATTATTTTGGTTTAATCTCCTCTCTATTTCCTGAAGTATTTCTGTAATTTCTGAAAAATCATCTATCATAAAAGCACTTATTCTATATCTCTTTAAATCTTCCAAAAAAAGGTGGTTTCTTCTTTTTGCTTCAAAAATTCTTCAAAAATAACATCATTAATTATCCCTCGATTTTGATGTTTATTATAGCAATATTGTGCCAATGCAACTAAATCATGTTCTTTTTCAACCTCAATCCCTAATTCTGAGGCAATAGATTCCAACAATGTTTTCCAATCAACGTAACCAGATTCTTTTGAAAATCCTGCTCCAGCAAAAAAAGCTGCATTGTTATTTCTTATCTCTTTAACATACTTATTTATAAAAACATTTATTTCACTATTCATTTCTGAAGCCATTTTTCAATTGGGCTTATTGTTCGACCATTTTCTGTATCCGTACATACATAAAAGCCTTCTTTTATTACACTCCCATTCGAATATCTTTCACTATTATAATGATATGCACTATGTGGATAAATCCGCATGTATTCATTACCTTTATAATCATCATCATAGGTCTTTTCTGGATTAATTGGAAAAACTGCAATATTATCTGTATCAATTTTTTGAGCATCACCATACCCAAGTTCCCAATTACACCATTTAGACTCTACTACCCCATTAGTTGCCAATAAGTAAGATAAATTTATTACATCTTTTTATCCTTTGTTTTATTTTACTTGCCGTTTCACCAGATGTTTTTTTCGGCATTGATTTATCCCAACTGTCAATGTATGCCTTGATATTATACTTTTTTCTAAAAGTCCAATCAATCCCTTTATTTCATCTAAATCATCATGCTTGTGTGAAATAAATACAGTAATTTTTGTAGAGCCATCAAGATTATATTTTTGAATATAATATCTTGCACTGATTCAGCTAAACTTTCTACTCTACATCCATCAAATATTACTTTATCAAATATGTCTTTAGCCATCTAATCATCTACTCATCTAATTTTCTATTAATCTCCTCAATCCAACCACTGTCATCACTCTCAAACAGCTTTATGAACTTTCCAAAATTACTGCTACCAGCAACAGAATCATCCGCCTCTAAATTCCTCACTCGCTGGCACATATCCACATAGTTCTCCTCAGTAACATGTTCCATAACTTCTTGAATCTGATCCGCTCTCCCTTTGTAATTCTCCACTCCTGTATATTCCTTTATCAAGGGAGCATTCACCAGTTTTGCAGGAGATTTCAAATTTTCATCGGTCCAATGCTTGGATATTATCTGCATCGTACAGGGATTACCAAACATAATCACTTCATCTGCAGCATTATCTACACCATGAAACTCATTAATCTTGCGTTTAATGTCCTCATACTGCTCATAAGGTTTCTTTTCCATATCGCAGAATACAAGCACAAGTTCGTCTGCTCCATTTTGGTACCGGTCCTGATACCTCGCAGGAATATTTCCATTGCCACCAGCATTAACTAATGAGATATTATATTGCTCGTTCCACACTTTTAAATCTTTCAAGCGTTTAAGATACTCATATTCCTCATTGCCTTCGCAGATAATGCAGATTTTTTGATTATCCAAAAACTTTGGGAGCCTATTTGGCATCGGCATCATCCCCCTTTACATCACTTTAATACTAAGCAAAGAGTTAATCAATTCTGGATCAGGTAATGCTCCAAGAGCACCTTTCCGATATTTTTCCATAACATCCGTCGTATCTCTGACTCCCTGCTGTGCTTTAAAATCAGCAAGTGAATATACATATACACCTTCTTCATCCTTATGAACAAACCAAATCTGCTCCTTCCGGAACATTCTCTTACAGTCCATAAGGTTAATATCATGTACTGTAAATATCAATTGTGCACTTGTATTCAATTCATTATTAAACATCGCAACAATCGCCCTGGTAAGCTTAAAATGAATACTGCTATCCAACTCATCCACAACTAGAATTCTGCCCTGTTCAAGTGCTTCAATAACATAGCTGGCAATAGCTGCAATCTTCTTTGTTCCTGTGGAATCAAATAACATGCTTGGTACATGAACTCCTTTATATGTGGAAACCAGTCTAATCTGATCCATAATATTTTCTGGGATATCAAGTACTTTCTCGTCTGGCTTTTCATCACTTTCACCAGTTTTCAGTTGTATCTTATCCATGTCCACATATTCAAAGTTATCCATATACAAATCTGCATTTTTTATGAACTCTACAACCTTTTTCTGCAACTGATTCTTATTCTTCATAAGTTCAATCGTATGCTGTATAGGTATATTATTCATATTGATGATATCAATTTTTTCAGCAAATCCAACAAGAATCTGCTTCATTTCATTGATATGTTCAAACTTACTTGTATCTATTACATAACATAGCAAATTATTTTTCGATACAACTGGAATCATAGTCTGCACAGTTTCATCAATACATTCATATAGTTCACTAATGGTATCCTTTTTCAACCAGCAAACTTCTTTTTCATTGTTATACTGATCTTTAAATATCTCAGAAAATGATTCATATATATATTCTTCTTTTTCTGCGTCATACTTAAAGTCATAAGAAAATTTTCTTCCTGATGACATAAATGTTACACCTAACTCACATACATCACTCTCCAAAAATATATTAGGCATTAAACCATTTTTCTTATTCAAAAGCACTCTCTTTATTGCCCTAATGCATTTAATCAAACAGGTTTTTCCTACATTGTTTGGACCATATATTCCTACCGTTTTAAGCACGTTAAAATTGTTCTCTTTATGAACATTGGCACTAAATTTCTTATTTCGCATATCTGCTTTCATTGAAAATGTAATATCATCCTCAAATGCATAACAGTTTTTTGCTCTTACCTCTATAATCATGGCTGATTCCTCCAAGTTACTTTTCTTCTTTCCTTATCATTATTATATCATTAAATATTTTTTATGCAACTTTTTTTCACAAAAAATATTCATTATTTAGAATTAATGATATTTCACACAGCAAAAAGGCAGCCTCTCAGCTGCCTCTCTACATATGCACTACATAACATTAATTTCATTCTCTAATCAAACTCGGGTGCGGATGGTATAATCTAGGTATTTTTCAGTACACTTTTGTGTCTTTTTATACTCGTATTCTATACCTTTCATCGGTTATTTTTCTAGTTCCAAATTATTAGAGCCAAAATAGAGCCAAGAAAAATTATCCTCAAAAATAAACTAACCTTCTTAGAAATGTAAATTTGTTTTTCTATTTAACCCCTCGATAAATGAGAAATTCTTTATTGATGTTCCACAAATCCGATGAGCGAGAAAATCAATCCTACAATCCCAATTCCTATAGCAAGCAGCTCCAATCCTGATGAGCAAAGAGTAGTATTGCAACACCTAACCCTATTTTTCGACAACATAGAATTTTTCCTATTCTTTTATCTTTTTGGTATCTTCAAGATAGAATTCAAGATACCCACATTCAGGACATACAACAACATGAACCTTACCAAGATTATCTTTGAAAATTCCCTGCTTTGTTATCTTTAAACCGTACGCACCACCCTCAACCTTTACATCATAATTTTCAATCATATTACAATTACATCGAATACATTTCCTCATATATACCTCCAAATTAGGATTGTTCTATTTCTTCAAATTTTCTATGAACCCAGAGATAGCGGATATAAGCCACCCCAAACCAATAATAATTAACGCAATTTTCCACCCAATACCATTATCAAAAACAAACATAAATGTATAGAGAGCGAATAAACTAACAGGAATAGCAATTCCATATAACACCAAATGTAACTTCCTCTTTTTTTCTTTATCCATTTATTCAAACTCTATCGTTGCTGGTGGTTTTCCTGTGCAGTCGTACAGTACTCGGTTTACGCCTTTGACTTCGTTTACGATTCTGCTTGTTACGGTGCTGAGTACTTCCCATGGTATCTGAGCGCTTTCTGCTGTCATGAAGTCGGATGTCAGTACTGCACGTAATGCGATTGCGTAGTCGTAGGTTCTTTCGTCTCCCATACATCCTACGGAGCGCATGTTTGTGATTGCTGCGAAGTATTGTCCAAGGTCTTTGTCGATGCCTGCTTTTGCAATTTCTTCTCGATAGATTGCGTCGGCATCCTGTACGATACGGACTTTTTCTGGGGTTACTTCACCGATGATACGAACTCCCAGTCCTGGACCTGGGAATGGCTGGCGATATACGAGGTATTCTGGAATACCGAGTTCTAAGCCTGCTTTTCTTACTTCGTCTTTGAACAGAAGTCTCAATGGTTCGATGATTTCTTTAAAATCTACATAATCTGGCAATCCACCTACATTATGATGGGATTTGATTACTGCAGATTTTCCCAGTCCTGATTCAATTACATCTGGATAGATGGTTCCCTGTACTAAGAAATCGACTGCACCGATCTTTTTGGCTTCTTCTTCAAAGACACGGATAAATTCTTCACCGATAATTTTACGTTTCTTTTCTGGATCGGTAACGCCTGCTAATTTATCATAAAATCTCTGTTGTGCATTTACACGGATGAAGTTTAAGTCATAATGTCCATCTGGTCCAAATACTGCCTCTACTTCATCTCCTTCGTTTTTACGAAGTAATCCATGATCTACAAATACACAGGTGAGTTGTTTTCCAACTGCTTTAGACAATAAAACAGCCGCTACGGAGGAATCAACTCCGCCTGACAATGCACAAAGAACTTTTCCATTTCCTACTTTTTCACGAATTGCCTGAATGGAGGATTCTACGAAGGAATCCATTTTCCAGTCTCCTGCGCAATGACATGCTTTGAATAAAAAGTTGGAAAGCATCTTTGTTCCTTCTACAGAATGCATTACTTCTGGATGGAACTGCACGGCATAAAGATTCTTTTCTTTATTTTCCACTGCTGCAACTGGACAGTCTTTGGAAGAGGAAGTAACGACAAATCCTTCTGCTGGTTCTGAAATATGATCGGTATGACTCATCCATACAATTGTTTTTTCAGAAACTCCTTCAAATAATGTTGTATTTACATCTACTTCGACTTCCGTACGGCCATACTCTCGAACATTTGCTGTTTTTACTTTTCCGCCAAGTAGGTATTGCATTAATTGTGCTCCATAGCAGATTCCTAAAATTGGGATTCCCATAGAGAAAATTTCTGGAGAAATTGTTGGGGAATCTTCTTTATAAACACTGGCTGGTCCTCCAGTAAAAATAATTCCTTTTGGATTTTTTTCTCGAATCAAATCTAAGCTTGTAGTATGTGGCATAACCTCACAGTATACATTACATTCACGAACACGTCTAGCAATTAATTGATTATACTGACCACCAAAATCTAAGACTATTACCATTTCCTGAGCCACCTGTACTCCTCCTTTTAAACATTAGGTATTTTAACAATGCATCTCCATCCTTCGATTGATAATCCATTGTAAGCATTATATACTAATTGCCAATGAAAGTCAACGATTGCGACACGCTAGGATGTGTCAAGGTTACTGTCAAGTAATCGTTAGTGCTTTTTCTTATTTTTTGATATTATATTTATAATTTGCAGTGTTCATTTAACTCACTACAATTCATGCCCATCGTATCGCATAAAATATGTATTTCTCCACAAATATGTGGAAATATTTTTTCCATATCCAATGCATCCACTAGTCCTTTACACTGAACTCCCTTGATGTATAATTTGCTTGCTTTCTGAAATAACTGTACTAATCCCTTCTGTCCTTTGTAAGCTGATATATTCGTTTTTGCTGAAAGTTTCAAAAAACGTTTTAATCCATCAGAATCCAACAAAAACCAATCTTCAATGGATTTTTCCGCTCGAATCTGTTCAATTTTATTTGCCCCTTTATCACTTAATGCTTTCGTTACGGCATTCCAATCTACGGGTGGTTTTCTACTGTATTGAAATACATCTGTATCGTAACACAATACAACAACATAATTATAACCTGGATATTTCTTTTTTACACTATTTTCAAAAATACGGCATACCTTATTTTGATAATTTCCTACACCTTTTACATTTTTTATTTCAATACTACATTGTCCTTTTCCAACTTTCTGTCGTATGGAAGCTACCATCTTTCCATAAAATTCAACTTCCGTATCTCCTTCAACAAAAACCGTCAAAATCGTTTTCTTTTCTTTATCTTTCTGTGTCGCCATAAACTATCTCTCCAAATAAGTATTCAACAGATTTATTTCGTCTTCACCACCAGAAAGTAACTCAAAAATATAGCCACCTACTGACACCCCGCTATTCATAGCATCATTTTCTAAGCGTTTTACTTTATTTGCATCTATTCTGGCGAATTCAGCAAGTCCATACGAATTAGGCTTTCCTACATAAATATTCTCTGTCGAAACATATTCAATAATATATGGTGAATGACTGGCTACAATAATCTTGCACTCTCCTGCAAGTTGAGTAAGAACCCGTAAATATCCCTGCAATAAAGATGGATGGATAGAATTTTCAGGTTCCTCAAATGCAATCAAAGTCATATTTTGTATATTCGCAACAACTGTAAATATAAGCATTAAAAATACTCGTTTTGCACCATCAGACATACTCGTAAAATCCAATGGCTGATTCAAATTTTCATCCTGCACAAAAATAGAGTATACTTTGTTTGAAATTGTATAGGGAGCATCATTAGAAATATTAATCCGCTGATTTTGCCCTATATCAAACTCTTGTACTTCAATATCTGTAATATTTGGAAACAACTGTTTAAACGTATCTGTAAGTAAATCAAACTTAGCTTGATGATATTTCTTCAATCTATACACCATTCTTGGCATATCACTAAAATCCATCAGTTCAGTTTCCTCCTCGCCTTTTAATACTAACGGATTCTTTTGATACAAATTAGAAGCATCAAAATGCCTCTCTACATAAACACTAATATTATTAATTTCCTCAAGAATTGACATATAGTAAAGATCGTCATAATTTATCAATTTATTTACAATTAATTCATCATCTGCAATTTTAATCACACTGCTACATCTGCCTGTTTGTGATGATTTAAATAAAGAACGTTCTTCCCTACTAATCAGTTTAATGTACTTCTTTCCGCCATTCACTTTACGAGCGTTTAACCATTCACTACTGATTCTCCTTCCACCATCATTTTTAATCCATATAAATGTAAATCCATAGTTGATTTCATACTCTTCCCCTTGAAACTCTGTCTCGAAGGAAAAATCCGCCTTAAAATCCCGTTTTTCCGTTTTTTTATTTAAAGGAATTCCTTGCTTCCATCTCATCATAGAATTTCTTACAGGAGCATTTGCTTTGATAAAATCCACAGCAAAATCAATAGCTTCCATGAAATTAGATTTTCCATAACTATTCTCTGAAACAAGAGAAGTTATCTCATTACCAAAAATGATTTCGCCTTCTTTAATATTACGAAACCCTTCAATTTTTATGCTTTTCAACTTCATGATGCCTTCATCCTTCCATTTATATTACAATTACTATTATACTCAGTTATTTTTCATAACGCAATATTTTTTTTCGTTATTTTTTGTATTCACCCTTTTTAAATGGTATTATTTGTAAAATCGCATGAAATTATTCCGTTATTTTCAGTTTTTATTATTAAAGTGTAAAAGAATTTGCGTACGCTGACTATACTTATATGCACCTTTATAGCTGCAATGGATATCGCCCCGTTCAAGGCACGGAAATGCAGCGTAACAAATTTATGATATTTTTCATCCATAAACAAAAAAGCTTAATCACAACAATTTAATTTATATTATAATAAAAGGAAGGTGCAGTTTCCTACTTCATACTAGCGAAAACTACACCTTTCATTTTGTTTCTTATTGTTTCATTTCAATGGCATGTTTTGGGCATACTGACATACAGATGCCGCACTGGATACATGCTTCTGGATTTAACTCCCATATTTTTTCTTTGCGATCTACTTTGAGTGCATTCTGTGGGCATTTTTTTGCACATAATGTGCAGTAAACGCATTTTTCTGGGTTCATTGTTGGTTTTCCAGTGATAGTTGGTTTGGTTTCTTGTTGTTTTGGACGAGTAAATGCTTCACAGGTTTTTTGGCCATCTGGCTCTGTATATCCTTTTTCCATTGCCAGACATTTTTTTGGACATACATTGACGCAGTTTCCACATTGAACGCAATCAAAGCGGTTAATTTTCCACGTTCCTGCCTTTTTATCCACTTGAATTGCCTGGGATGGACATTGGCGCACGCATAGGCCGCAGCTAATACAATCTTCAATTTTTATTACTACATGTCCTCTCATCCGATCTGGATACTCGACAGGCTGAAACGGGTAGTTGGTTGTTGCTGGTTTTTGAAAAAGGTTACTTAAAACTCGTCCAGCAAATGTAAACATTCTTGTCTTTTTCATAATATTGCTCCGTTCCGCTGCTAAAAAGCAAGCTTTTTATCGATGACTCTATCTCTCCGTACAGCTGACACACGGATCAATGGTTAAAATCAGCAGTGGTACATCCGCAAGCTGACATCCTTTTAACATTTCCACCATTGGCGGGATATTGCTTGTTGTCGGTGTACGCAAACGGAAACGATCCAAATATTTCGTTCCATTCCCTTTTACATAATAAATGGCTTCTCCACGTGGCTGTTCAATCCGCATAAAATATTCCCCTTTTGGATTTCCCTTTACTGGGACTGCGATTGGACCCTCTGGTATTTTTTGAATTGCCTCACAAATCAGCGCAAAGGATTGAAGGAGTTCTCTTAAACGCACTTCGCATCGTGCATAGCAATCCCCATCTTTTTCTGTGATTGGTTCTACCGACAAATCCTTGTATGCCGCATATCCAAGCATTCGAATATCATAGGCTTCTCCGCTTGCTCTTAATGTTGGACCAACGGCTCCCATGGCAATGGCATTTTCTCTGCTCAAAATTCCAGTTCCTTTTAGACGGCTCTGTACGGTATAATCTTCCAAAAATGTATCAATCACTGGCTTCATTTCTTTTTCCAAATCTTCGACTGCATGTAAGACCCCTTGAAGCATTCCGCCGTCCATATCTTTTAGAACGCCTCCCACACAGTTTACCGACAATATAATTCTTCCGCCTGCCGTCTTATCAAACATATCTAAAATCTTTTCACGAAGTCTCCAGCTTTCCATAAAAAGACTCTCAAACCCCATTGCATCTGCTAAAAGTCCAAGCCAAAGTAAATGACTATGTACACGGCTCATTTCCATCCAAATGGTCCGAAGATACTCAGCTCTTCGGGGTACTTCGATTCCCATAACTTTTTCTACGGACTCACAATAGCCCATACCATGTCCACAGCTGCAAATTCCACAGACACGTTCTGCAATATAAACATATTGTTTAAAATCTCTTTTTTCTACTAATTTTTCTAACCCTCTATGAATATATCCAATGCTTGGAATAGCACCGACTACCGTTTCATCCTCTAAAACAAGATCCAAATGAACGGGTTCTGGCAGCACGGGATGCTGAGGGCCAAATGGTACGATACTTCTCTTTGCCATTTTTTACTCCTTTTTCTTAAACGGTGCGACTTCATCAATCCGATATAATTTATCTTGATAATTTGGACTAATATTTTCAATCTTTACACCAAAAAGTTCTGCTGCTTCGTTCTCCTGTAGGAAAGCGCATGGATAAATTGGCGTAATGCTGGCAATCGTTTCCTCTTCTCCTACTTCTAACCGAAGCGTTACCATCCGATATTCTTCATTCTTACAAAACGAATAGCTCATCTCATATCCCTGTTCAATGGAAACTGCACAGATCTGAACCAAGCGCCAATGTTTCGCTTTCATTTCTATTATTAATGGAAACAATTCTGCCATTGTAATTTTTCTTATTTCATTTTTATCATCCATTTTTGTCAACCTCCGCTTTGTTTCATAGCAGCCCGTTTTTCATCCAAGACTGCCAAAGCTTTCACAACTCCGTCAATAATCGCCTCTGGTCTCGCTGCACATCCAGGTACATACACATCAACGGGAATCACCGTATCAATTCCACCTCTAATATTATAACATTCTTTAAACACTCCGCCTGTACATGCACAGATTCCAACTGCTACAACAACTTTTGGATTTGGCATTTGATGATAAAGCTGTTTTACAACTGGTTCTGTCTGGCTATTCACACCACCAGTAATTAATAAAATATCTGCCTGAAACGGATCTCCTGTATTAATAATGCCAAATCGTTCGATATCATACTTAGGCGTCAGACAGTCCAGTACTTCGATATCACATCCATTGCAGCTGCTGGCATCATAATGAAGCAGCCATGGGGATTTTGATATTTTTTTCATAACCGTTCACCTCCGCTCACTGTATTAGCATCAAAATCAAAATATTAATACCACCGGCAACTAACGTTACAACCCAGCAGCCATAGAGAACCGTTTTCCACTTTAGTCTGGCACTGACATTATCCCATAAAATTTCCATAAAGAAAATAACTGCACAAATTATAATTGCAACAAGCCAGCTCCATGGATTGCTATTAATAAAAAACAGACAGAAAATACCAAGCAGCAAAATCATCTCATAATATTCTGCAATATTCATAATTGCCAAAGTCGTTCCTGACATTTCCGTTGTAATTCCTTTTACCATTTCCTGATGAGCATGATGACTTGTAGATAAATCAAACGGAGATTTTCTAAATTTAATCGCTGCGGTAAACATAAATCCAACCAAGAGTCCAGGCATCCAAAATACTGCACTGACAGGAGCTTGAATAATATTTTCTACATGGAAAGAACCAGTTGTCAAATAGAACCCAACTGCAACGAGCAAAGTCAGCGGTTCATACGCCATCATTTGTATCATTTCTCTGCTTGCTCCCATATTGGCATAAGGAGAAGAATCGCTTGAGGCTGCCATAATTAAGAACATATCTGCCGTACTTAAAATAAACAATGTCATCAATAGATCAGCTCCTGCAAATAGTAGGGAACCTGCAATCATTAAAATGACTAAATAGCTTAAATTCAATAATAACTGTACATTATTTACTGCAATTGGCTCTTTGGAAAACAACTTCCCCAAATCATAGAATGGCTGTAAAATACTCGGTCCTTTGCGCCGCTGCATTCTGGCACTTACAATTCGATCCACACCATCCAATAATCCACCCACAATAGGAGCCAATACCAAATAAGCAAGTACAAAACCAACTTTCATCAGACCACCCCTCCTAATACTAAACAGAATCCTAAAATCAAAAGTGCTGCTGCAAGAATGATGGACGGAATTCTTAAATGCCGTCTTCCGAATTCAAAACGTAAATACCAGTTACTTAAATACAAATGTTCTTTTTCTCCGAAACTATTTGTAAAATATCGATTATCCCCTGCATTAATTCCATTCATATAAATTGGAACTAATTCTCTATGGGATGCCCTGCTTATAAAGAACATTGCAGCTGGAACAATAAATACCGAAACTAACATAATTGCCATCGTAGCAAGTACACTCATGGAAAGTACGTCTTTTGAATTTCCAAACAGTTCCCGAACAATCGGATTCACAATCCATACCGCAACAAATGGCAGAAGCAAACATAAAAGCAGCATAACAACTACATGGAAAATCATGGACGTATATTCATCTTTACAAGTGACATCGTTCACTGTTTGTCTCGGAATATGATAGGATAACAGTTTTGCCAGCCATTTCGTCCAATAAAACATCGTGGTAGCACTTCCATATGCGATAAAGAGCACTAAAATAAAATTGCCTGAATCTACGAATGCTTTTAATGCAACCCATTTGGAGATCAACATTCCAAACGGCGCCAAATACATTCCTGCGATACCAATTCCCATAATATATGCCAGTTTCGGAACGGTAATAATCAGTCCATGCATATCTTCAATATCACGGGAACCCAATGTATTTTCCGTTGCTCCAACGGACTGGAACAACATAGATTTACTTACTGAATGGAACATCATAAGGAATATCGCTGCCCATACCGTTTCTTCCACGCCAATCCCAGCACATCCCACAATCAATCCCAAATTGGAAATCGTAGAAAATGCAAGTACCTTTTTCGCATCATTTTGTGCAATTGCCATCATACTTGCTGCAATAAAGGTTAATCCTCCGATACTGGATACTACAATTCCTGTTAAGTTTCCATGTAATGCAGGAGAGAGACGAATTAAAAGATAAACGCCAGCTTTTACCATCGTAGCACTGTGCAGCAATGCACTGGATGGAGTTGGAGCCACCATAGCTCCAATCAGCCATGTAGAAAATGGAAGCTGTGCTGATTTTGTAAGACCTGCTAAACAAAGACAGAATAGTGGAAATGCTCCTCCTATTTGAATGACATCCAAAAGCTGAACGGTTCCATTTTGTTTTGCCATCCAGGCAATTGCAACTGCAAATCCTAATCCGCCTAATAAATTCATCCATAATGCTCGAAAACTATTATTGATTGCTTCTTCTGTACGTGTATACCCAATCATAAGGAATGAAATTACGCTTGTAATTTCCCAGAAGAAATACATCCAAATAAGATTCTGCGAAACGACCAATCCAAACATCGCTGCAAGAAAGAAAAATAACATGGAAAAAAAGAATGGCTGTCTGTCTTTCACATCTTTATGATGGTTATGATACCCCTTCATATAACCAACGGTATAAATACAAATAAATCCTCCGATAAATGCAATAATAATACACATCAGTATCGTCAGCCAATCCACGGTCATATGTACTGCCTCTGGAAGTTCTGTAGTAAATTCCGTATAAAGCATTAACACTGTCTGAGATATGGAGAGTAAAATCGGAAGTATTCTCCTATATTTTATACTCAAGTACACGATCAGACACATTAGGAAAATATCTCCTATAATCATTAGATGATCCCAGACTTCTGTTGACGTATAAAGCATCATTGTCTGTGCGCCATTTCCAATCCACCAGACCAGAAATGTCATCGTCGTTAACATTATGATTCCAGCACCTAGATAGACTAGTATTGCTCTGGACTTTTGTTGGCGTATCAGGGGAAACATGAGAGCAAGTATTGCTGGAATACCAATTAAAAATGGTATCATTGTCATAACGTCCTTCCTCCTATTTTTTTCTTAAATCGTATTTTGTGATACCGGAATCAAACAATCCTGCTTTTTCATACAACCATGAAAAAGCATGGGTTTATAATTGTAGGATTCGCTAGTGCAAAGCAATCCTCAGGTATCATGGGGTGTTTTATATATGTTATAATACTGATTCACAAATTTCACAAGAGTTTAAAAAAGATTTTTCTATTTTCTTTCTTGAAAAATGTGTTAGAATAAAAGTATCCCAATTTTTTTACATAATTTTGGGGAATTTTACCAAGGAGGGACATGTCTTGCATGAATTAAGTATTACAAAACATCTATTAGACTACTGTATTAAAAAAGCCGAAGAACAACATGCATACAGAATTCAAACCATTCGACTCTCCATCGGTCAGCTCAAGGGAATTGTCCCTGAATGCATTCAAATATACCTGGATATGTTATCTGAAGGCACAATTGCAGAGGGTGCGAAAATTGAAGCGGAATTTCTTCCTGTAAAAATTCGATGCCGTGACTGCAACAAAGAGAGTGCGATTACCCCTCATCATCTAGCATGTCCACACTGTAACAGTCTTCGACTGCAACTATTGTCTGGAAAAGAATTTTATATTAAAAGTATGGAGGTAGAGATTGATGGAAATAACTGTACTACATCAAATCATGGATTGGAATGAAGATGTCAGCCAAGACGTAAAACAAACGCTCGTTCATAATAACGTTTCTATGATTAATATAATGGGAAGTCCTGGAGCAGGAAAAACAAGTCTAATCACATCCTTAATTGAGACGCTAAAAGATCAATTCCGAATTGGTGTGATTGAAGCCGATATTGCTGGTCAGGTAGATGCAGACCGCATCGCTGCACTCGGTATTCCAACCGTTCAGTTAAATACTGATGGAGCCTGCCATATTGAAGCAATGAGTATTCAAAATATTTTACCCCATTTGCCACTGAATGATCTGGATGTAATTTTTGTGGAAAACATCGGCAATTTAGTGTGCCCAGCTGAGTTTCGTATCGGAGAATCTCTCCGAATTACTATTTTGAGTATACCAGAAGGAGACGATAAAGTAGAAAAATATCCTTTGATGTTTACAGAAACAGACTGTCTTGTGTTAAATAAATGCGATATGCTTCCCTATTTCGATTTTGACCTTGAGAGAGTCCAATCCAATTATGAAACTGTCAATCCAAACGCTGCATTATTTCAAGTTAGCAATCGAACAGGGAATGGTATCCAAAATCTTGCAGACTTTATAGCGAAACATATTATGAGAGCAGCATTATGAGATGTATTCATATTTTGATACAAGGGATCGTCCAAGGCGTGGGATTCCGTCCTTTTTTACACCGTCTGGCAGAAACTCATCAAATTTATGGATGGGTTCGTAATACTTCTGTTGGATTAGAAGGAATATTAGAAGGAGAAAACGATGCATTAAAACAATTTCTGTTGGAATTAGAAACTTCACCACCTCCTCTTTCCTTTATAGAAAAAATCGATATTTTTCCTATAAAAAATTTTGTTCGCTATACCGAATTTACCATTCGAGAAAGTCATGTTAGCGCTGGTTCCACATTGATTTCCCCTGATATTGCCATCTGTCCTGAATGTGCAGCAGAACTTTTTACCCCTTCCAACCGCAGATACCGTTATCCTTTTATTAACTGTACAAACTGTGGTCCACGTTATACTATTATAAAAGCACTCCCATATGATCGGAAACGCACTGTTATGAAAGAATTTCCAATGTGTGACGATTGCAAAAGAGAATATGATGATATTCATGACCGCCGATACCATGCACAGCCAGACTGTTGTTCTACTTGCGGTCCCCAAGTGTTTTATTTCGATACAAAATCCAATGAAAAGACAAAAGATGATGCATTTTCCGCCTCCCAAACGCTTTTAAACATGGGTGGAATTCTTGCAGTCAAGGGAATTGGTGGTTTTCATCTTGCCTGCGACGCCAATAATGTGGATGCAGTTACTCGATTACGCCAAAGAAAACACCGTTCTAGCAAACCGCTTGCCATTATGTGCCGTTCTTTGGAAGTCGTGCGACGCATCTGCAACATCACTCAAACAGAAGAACAGCTTTTGCTCAGTCCCGCCCATCCAATTGTCCTGTTATCCAAGCGGAAAAAAACTAAGCTATCACATCTTAGCTTTAGTTCTCGCCTTGGGGTCATGCTGCCTTATACACCATTGCATATGCTGCTTATGGATCAAACGTATGGGGGTCCCGATACCATTGTTTTGACAAGTGCAAATAGTTCAGAATGTCCGGTTATCCTCGACAATATGGAAGCAATTACTAAATTAAAAGAAATTGCCGATGGCTTTCTTCTTCATAACCGTGTCATTCAAAACCGATGTGATGATTCTCTCCTAATGGAATGGGAAAAAAAGGCATATTATTTCCGAAAAAGTCGTGGATATGCACCCTATCCCCTCCTATTTCATCAAAATGTAGATGGTATCTTTGCCATGGGAGCAGAACAAAAAGCTTCTTTTGCGTTAGGACGAGATTTTCATGTTTTTTTGAGTCCACATATTGGCGATATGAAAAATGCAGAAACTTTTTCCCATTATAAAAGTACAATGGAGACATATCAAAAACTCTTTTGTTTAAAACCTTCCCTCTATGTATGCGATCTGCATCCCGATTATCTTTCTACTCAAGAAGCTATGCATGCTGCTAAAGAATGGAATTTGCCATTGATACAAGTCCAGCACCATTGGGCACATATGGCGTCTTGTATGGCAGACAACGCTTTACATTCTTCCTGTTTTGGAATTATTTGGGACGGAACTGGTCTAGGCACAGATGGGTCAATCTGGGGAGGAGAATTTTTAATCGGAGATTATCAAACATTTTCCAGGATAGGAAGTATTCGTCCCATTTTGCTTCCAGGAGCAGATAAAGCAATTCAAGAAATTGGACGCATCGCACTCGCTCTCATCCATGACGCAGGCGTAACCGATCTTACCGTTGTACCACTGGATTCTGATAAATGCAATCTGCTTATAAGATTGCTCTCTCCAACGCTCTCTCCAAAAGCAAGCAGTATTGGACGTCTATTTGACGGAGTTTGTGCGTTAATCCTTCAAAAATCCTATGTAGATTATGAAGGAGAAGCTGCTGCTCGAATCGAATCCCTCTCTCCTGTGGAAACGCCTGATTCCTTAACTCAACCTCTGCAAAAACTATCTTATCCATTGCATTTTTATATGGAACATGAAATGCGAATTTTCGATACTCGACCAATGATTTTAAATATTTATCAGGATTTAAAACAAAATGTCAGTGCAAGCCATATTGCGCTGCGTTTTATGGCAACTCTATGCTGTATGGCCCTTGACCAATGCCTCTTTTTTAATCAGAAGAAACTGCCTGTCGTACTTTCTGGAGGAGTATTTCAAAACCGTTTTCTGCTTTCTGGAATTACGAGTCTTTTAAGAAACAGTGGATTTACTGTCTATACTCACAGGCAAGTTTCCACAAATGATGAAGGGATTTGCTTTGGGCAACTTGCGATTGCCCAAAAAAAGAAGCCCCAGTAAAATTTTCCTTATATGGAAGCGAAGAAAGGAATGGATATTATGTGTTTAGCAATACCAATGAAAATTCAATCCATCCATGGACCATCTGCAACTTGTGAAGCAGGCGGATTAACCCAAACGATCCGAATGGATTTTATTAAAGACGCCTGCCCTGGCGATTATGTGATGGTTCACGCAGGATTTGCAATTCAGAAAATGTCTGAAAAAGAAGCCATTGATAATTTCCAACTTTTGGAGGAAATACGAAATGCTCTATGATGATTTTTTTAAACATCCAAAAGATGTCTCCATCATCCTAAAAAAAATGGAAGAACTTACTTCGAGCACAGACCCAATCCGACTTATGGAAATCTGCGGCACGCATACTATGGCAATCGCAAGAAGCGGTATCAAAAGTATTCTGCCTCAATCAATTCAACTTATTTCAGGACCTGGATGTCCTGTTTGTGTTACACCAACGAATATCATTGATATGGTGCTGGATTTATCCAAACGTCCTAATTTACTTATTGCCAGTTATGGAGATCTTTTACGAGTTCCTGGTTCCAGACAGGCAGATAATCTTTTGCGCCGTAAAGCTTCTGGCAGTAAGGTAGAAGCCGTATACTCTCCAATAGATGCAATTCAAATCGCAGCCTCCCATCCTGAATTAGAAGTCGTATTCCTAGGCGTTGGATTTGAAACAACTGCTCCAGGCACGGCTGCCTGTATTTTAGAAGCTGCTGCCCAAAATCTCACTAATTTTTCTGTGCTATGTTTATTAAAAAGAACGGAACCAGCCCTTCGTTCCCTAATTGAATCGCCTGATTTCGCCGTAGATGGATTTCTCTGCCCTGGCCATGTCGCAGCAGTCATTGGTTCCGACGCATTTTCCTTTTTATCAAACGATTATCATCTCCCTGGCGTAGTCAGTGGATTTGAAGCCGGAGATTTGCTTTATTCAATTTTACAATTAACTCATATGATTGCCAGCCACCAACCTGCATTAAAAAACGAGTATTCTCGCCTTGTACATTCCAACGGTAACCCAATTGCTGTGCAGCTTATCCACGATGTCTTTTATCCGATTGCAAATGATTGGAGAGGACTTGGACATATCGAAAATAGCGGATATGCGATAAAAGAGGAGTATGCTTTATGGGATGCATGGAAAAAGTTTTCCCTCCACCCTGCGTCAGACAAGCCGAATTCAAATTGCCGTTGTGCTCAAGTAATTCGGGGAACTTTTTCTCCTATCAACTGTCCCCTCTTTCGCAAAATCTGCTCTCCAGAAAATCCAGTCGGACCATGTATGGTATCGGGAGAAGGAGCATGCGCTGCTGCATATCAATACGAAATATAAAAATTTGGAGGAATTATTATGGAAGATAGAATTACATTGGACTATGGAAGCGGTGGTTTAAAAACTTCCCAATTCATCGACTCAATTTTGATACCTGCATTTCAAAACCCTATCCTGTCTGAACTTGGAGATGGGGCAGTTTTGGATGGACATAACAAACTTATCTTTTCCACTGACAGTTTCGTCGTATCTCCATGGCGTTTTCCTGGAGGAGATATTGGAAAGCTCTGCGTATGTGGTACAGTAAACGACCTATGTATGGCAGGCGGAATACCCAAATATTTAAGCCTTTCTTTTATTTTGGAAGAGGGATTTCTCTTTTCTGATTTGAAACAAATTGTGTCCTCTATTAAAAAAGAAACTCAAACATCTGGTGTTACAATTGTAACGGGAGATACAAAAGTAGTGGAATCAGGCAAAGGAGATGGAATTTACATTAATACGTCTGGCATAGGCTTTCAACATCTCAGCTTACCTGGAAAATCTGGAATTCGTCCGAATGACTCCGTTCTTGTAAGCGGAAGCGTGGGCTGTCATGGAGCAGCTATCATGATGGCACGTGCTGGTTTACTTCAGGAAGAAAGTCCCCTTGTATCGGACTGCCAGTCGCTCCATCTTTTCTTAGATGCAATCCAAAATGCCGCTGCTCCTGGCTCCATTCGTATTTTGCGAGATCCAACGAGAGGTGGAATTGCCACCACACTCAACGAATTTATAGAGGGAACATCACTTTCCATTGAATTATCATCCGATAACATTCCAATTGATTCTAGCGTAGAAGCTGCCTGTGATATCCTTGGTTTGGACCCCCTTTATTGTGCTTGTGAAGGAAGAATGCTTGTAATTTGCGATCCTAAAAGTACCGATTCCATTTTATCCGCTATGAGGATGGTTCCTGGAGGAGAAAACTCCACTCAGATTGGAACTGTCACAAGTGATTTTCCAGGTAAGGTATTGCTTCGTACAAGCATCGGTGGAAAACGCATTCTTTCTAAGTTAAGTGGAATGCAGCTTCCGCGAATTTGCTAGCAAAAGAAACTTCCACATGGATGTGCATATTACAATAATAAACAAGAAATTCTTAAATTTTTCTATTCAA
>DVHN01000178.1 GCA_018712075.1 Candidatus Fimimorpha faecalis | reverse complement strand
TAATATTATAAATATTATAAGAAAAAAATGGGGTGGGAAATTTAAACCAGTTCAGAAATTTATGAATGAGCATACAAATGATAATTTAGTAATTGTTGCTCCTACTGGAGCTGGGAAGACAGAAGCTGCATTACTCTGGATAGATGGAGAAAAGGGCTTTTATACGCTTCCGTTGAAAGTGTCATCGAATGCTATTTATCAACGTATTAAAGAACAATATGATTACAAAGATATATCATTACTCCACTCAGATAGTTTTCAGATATACTTGGAAGAACCTAGAACAGAATTAGAGGAAGATGCTTATACAAAGGATAAGAAAGCTAAGCTACTAGCTGCACCATTGACAATATCTACAGTAGATCAATTATTTAAGTTTGTTTATAAAGCATTGGGAACGGAGATCTTTGCAGCAAATTTAAAATATTCTAAATTAGTATTAGATGAAATACAGTCCTATTCTCCTAGAGTAATAGCGACAATATTATATGGATTGAAAACAATTACTCGAATGGGAGGAAAGTTTGCCATTATTACTGCTACATTTCCCCCAGTATTGGGAGAATTTATGAAAATGTATGGACTGGAAGAAGGACGGGAATATCAAATGAGAGACTTTTCCGTGGAGTCTTCAACAAAACGCCATAAAATTGCTATTAGAGAAGATGAGATTGATATCAAGGAAATAGTGGAACAAGGTATGAAGAAAAAAGTTCTTTTTATCTGTAATACTGTTTCAAAAGCTCAACAGTTATATGAAGAAATTCATAATGAAATAGATAAGGTATATTTACTGCATTCCCGTTTTATTCGAAGAGACAGGAATATATTAGAGAATGAAATTATGAATTTTTCTAAAAACGAGAATGCAAATGGAATTTGGATTACTACACAAATTGTAGAAGCAAGTTTAGATATTGATTTTGATGTATTATACACTGAGATGTGTCCTTGCGACAGTTTATTACAAAGAATGGGAAGATGTAATCGTTCAGAAAGATATTATCCAGAAGAAGCGAATATAATTGTATTTAATAATGAAAATGGTATTAGAACAATTTACGATTCAGATCTATATAAACGGTCATTGGATTATTTAAAACAATATGAATCTATAATTTTTACTGAAAAGATGAAAGTAGATTATATTAATCAAGTGTATGATACGGAGAAAATTCGAGAAACTGGTTATTATAAGAAGATTGAAGAATTTTTAAAATATTTTGATGAAATGAAAGTTTTAGATTATACAAAAGAAGAAGTGGATAAAGAATTTCGTGCAATTGAAAGTATTACAGTTGTACCAGATCAGGTATATGAAGAATATCAAAATATATTTGAAAAAATTAGTGAATTTTTGAGAAGACCTAATATTGGAAGGAATGCAAAATCCATATTAAATTCTAAATTGAATAGTTTGACATTAAATATGAATCTATTTTATGGAAAACTTCCAATAGGAGTAGATAAAGAGGTGATTCAAAATACATATATACACCGTACAAATTTAGAATATGAATTTGACTTAGAAAAAAAACAAGGCAGAGGATTAATCTTGGAAAAAGAAAAAGATGAAGACTGTTTCTTTGCATAGTGAATGGAGGATTGTATTGGAACAAAGAATAACGGGAGTGATGATTTACTATTATTTTGTTTGTAAACGTAAATTATGGTATTTTTGTCATGAGATTAATATGGAAGATGAAAACGAAGATGTAATGCTTGGTAAATTATTGGATGATACAAGCTATCAAAGAGATGAAAAACATATTAATATTAATAATGTTATTAATATTGATTTTATAAAAGAACATGGGGAATTACATGAAATTAAAAAAAGTAAAGCAATTGAAGAAGCTGGGGTATGGCAAGTGAAATATTATCTTTATTATTTAAAAAAGAGAGGAATCGATAATTTAAAAGCAAAAATAGATTATCCATTATTAAAAAAAAGTATGGTAGTAGCGCTAAATCAAGAAGATATTGAATTATTGGATAGGATTATAGAAGATATTGTTAAAATACAAGAATTAGATCTACCATGTACTTTTGAAAAAAAGAAAATATGCAAAAAATGTGCCTATTATAATTTATGTATGATTTAAAGAGGAAAATAAATGAAAAAAAGTTTTTATATTTATAATAGTGGAGATTTAAAAAGAAAGGATAATACTCTTCAATTTACTACATATGAAGGAGAGAAGAAAGATATTCCAATTGAAAGAATTTCTGACATTTATGTTATGTCTGAAATGTCATTTAATACAGCATTTATTAATTATATTTCTCAATATGGAATACCAATCCATTTTTTTAACTATTACAGTTATTATAACGGAAGTTATTATCCGAGAGAAAGTCTTCTTGCTGGGCAGTTAATAGTGAAGCAAGTAGAGCATTATACAGATTATGATAAACGAGTGATCATTGCAAAAAAAATTATTGAAGCGGCAGCTGATAATATTTATCGTAATCTAAGATATTATAATAGTAGAGGAAAAGATGTTTCAAATGTTATGAAGGATATTGATTATTTTAGAAAACGAATTCCGTATACTACATCTATTACAGAATTAATGGGAATAGAAGGAAATATTCGTAAACAATATTATTCTGCATGGAACACTATTGTTAATCAAGAGATAAATTTTGAAAAGCGAGTAATGCATCCTCCTGATAATATGATAAACTCTCTAATTTCTTATGTTAATTCTTTAATATATACTAAGGTTTTAAGTGAGATTTATCATACACAATTAAATCCAACAATTAGTTACCTACATGAACCAGGAACGAGAAGATATTCATTATGTTTGGATTTATCTGAGATCTTTAAGCCTTTACTGGGGGATCGATTGATTTTTTCGCTCTTAAATAGAAAGCAAATTACAGAAGATAGCTTTACAAAAGAATTGAACTTTCTGCATCTTAAAAAAGAAGCTTCTAAATTGATTGCAGAAGAATTCGAAAAGAGAGTCAGAACTACAATTATGCATAAGGAACTGGAAAAACAAGTATCTTATCAATATTTAATTCGACTTGAAGCCTATAAGTTGATTAAACATTTGATCGGAGAAAAAGAATATAGTGGATTCAAAATATGGTGGTAAAATGTATATAGTACTTGTATATGATATTAGTAAAACGGAAAATGGACAGAAACGATGGTCTCATATATTTAAAATTTGTAAAAAATATTTATCCCATATACAAAATTCTGTTTTTGAAGGAGAAATATCCAAAGTACAGATAGCAAAGCTACAACAAGAGTTAAAACCTTTTATAGACAAAGAATTAGATTCAGTTATTGTTTTTAAAAGTCGTCAGCAAAAGTGGTTGGATAGAGAATTTTGGGGGAGAGAAGATGATAAAACAAGTTGTTTCTTATAACTGTCGATTGCAGATAGTGCAAAAAATGTACGGGGTTGACAGATGAAAGAAATAAAGGCATAATAAAGATTGTAAGAAAATAAAAAAATATGATATTGATGAATTGCTAAAACATAAAGAGGTAGACAGAATCTGCTGTTAGAAAGTATAGGATAAAAGAATTAAAAAACTACGGATATTAATAGATACATAGTGGAA
>DVHN01000177.1 GCA_018712075.1 Candidatus Fimimorpha faecalis | reverse complement strand
ATTCCAACTGCATGAAAAAGTTGGCATAGGCCAAGCACAGTGAACGAATAGGTTTGTGCATGAGCTAAAAATTCTGGAATAGAAAGTGCAAGCTGAATATTCTCTAATGTAACTGGCAATTGGTTTGCATGTAGGTAATGGAGGGGAAGTTTTAGGAAAGCACAGAGGCTAATACATGCAATTAAAACTCCATAAAAAATAGTACAGTTAATTCCTCCATTGGAAAATAATCCTTCTTTTGGACTGCGTGGAGGTTTGGACATTAAATGAGAAACATTATTTTGGTCTACTCCAAGAGCCAATGCAGGAAGGGAATCTGTAATTAAGTTAATCCATAAAATATGGCTGGATTTCAGTGGGGAGGCGAGTCCTAAAAGAATGGCAGCAAACATTGTAATAATCTCTCCAAAATTGGAAGAAAGCAAAAATAGTACGGATTTACGAATATTTTCATAAATACATCGTCCCTCTTCAATTGCTCTTTCGATTGTGGAGAAATTATCATCTGTTAAAATCATGTCAGAAGCGTTCTTTGCCACATCTGTACCAGTCTTTCCCATTGCAATTCCGATATCCGCAGCTTTTAGCGAAGGTGCGTCATTTACGCCGTCTCCAGTCATAGCAACTACATTAGAAAGAGACTGAAATCCCTTTACGATACGTACTTTATGTTCGGGAGAAACTCTTGCAAATACAGTGAGAGAAGGAAGTTTTTGATAAAACTGATCATCGGATAATTGGTCAAGTTCCTGCCCCGTAATGCATTCCAGAGGATTAGAAGCAATACCTAGATCTTTTGCAATTGCAAATGCGGTTTCTTTATGATCTCCCGTAATCATTACTGTTTTTACCGATGCGTGACGAAACTGTTCTACTGATTGAATGGCTTCTGGACGAGCAGGATCAATCATACCGACAAGTCCGATAAATGTTAAATTGGATTCGGATAGGGTTGTTGTGTCTAAGTGCATTGCACAGGCAAGAACACGAAGGGCATGAGAAGACATATCGAGTATTTCATCTTCGATTTTTTTTCTATCGGTAGTAGTAA
The DNA here is from genome assembly GCA_018712075.1 of Candidatus Fimimorpha faecalis. Taxonomy (GTDB): domain Bacteria; phylum Bacillota; class Clostridia; order Lachnospirales; family Lachnospiraceae; genus Fimimorpha; species Fimimorpha faecalis. Next base: position 5,353 of record DVHN01000177.1, on the reverse strand, counting down.
TTGGAATTATTTTTCCGTTTTTTAAAACATGGCTACATCGCTCTAATATAACATCACAAGCTCCTTTGGTATAAGAAATGGAAACAGTTCCTTTTTGATGTAATGTTGTCATCATTTTACGTTCAGAATCAAAAGGAAGTTCATCCATTCTTGGCATCTCGTGTTCCAGAGACTTTCGACAAATTCCATAAGGACGTGCCATATCAAGGAGTGCCAATTCAGTAGGGTCACCAGAACGGGAATTAGATGTTATAGTTGCGTTATTGCATAGAACAAATGCTTCCAGAAAGGTATGATCCGTGTCAACATCAAGATTATGCGCTTCTTTTTCTGTGAAATTAGTATAACATCGCAAAACGGTCATTCTGTTTTGGGTTAAAGTTCCAGTCTTGTCGGAGCATACGATATTAACAGATCCAAGTGTTTCTACACATGGAAGGCGACGAACAATGGCATGGAATTTTACCATTCTGGAAACTCCGAGCGCCAGTACAATGGTTACAACTGCTGGAAGACCTTCTGGTACTGCTGCTACAGCCAAAGAAATAGCAGTAATGAGCATATCAAACATATTTCGATGCTGAAATGCAGCGATTGCAAATAGGGAAAAACATAGGATTAATGCGACGGCACTTAATAGATTTCCAAGTTCTCCAAGTTTTTTTTGAAGCGTTGTTAATTCTTGCGGTGTTTGATTAATAAATCCTGCGATTTTTCCAATCTCTGTTTTCATCCCAGTTGCAATTACAACCCCTTCTCCATGTCCATTTGTTACGGTTGTCGTCATAAAAGCTAGATTTTTGCAGTCTCCTAATGCAACGGAAGAAGAGGCAGTGAATTCACTGGATTTTTGAATTGGAATGGATTCTCCTGTTAAAGCAGCTTCTTCTATTTGTAGATTGGAACTACTAATAAGGCGCAGATCTGCTGGAACTTGTCTTCCTGGTTCTAATAAGACAATATCTCCAGGAACAAGTTCATCGGCACAAATTTCCATTTGTTTTTGGTCTCTGCGTACAATTGCATGTAATGTAGTAAGTTCCTTTAAAGCGTCCAATGCCTTTTGGGCTTTTCCTTCCTGTATCACACCGACGGTTGCATTAATTAGTACAACGATAAGAATAATACAGGCATCACTGACTTCTTTTAACAATATAGAGATGGCGGCAGAAACAAGCAAAATAAAAATCAGAGGATCTTTTAGTTGATTGATAAAACGTTGCAAATTGGTTTCTTTTGGAGCCTCCTGCAATCGATTCTTCCCATATTTTATGAGGCGATTTTGTGCCTCTTTAGAGGAAAGACCGTTTTGAGCATCCGTTTCAAGGTGTTCAAGTGTTTGACGGACTGATTTTTGTGAAAACATATGGATCTTCCTTTCTTTTCTTACTAGTTATGAGGCTGCTCTTGAAATACTTTATGTGAAGAAAAAGAAAAATATGTGGACTAGTGAATGGAAAGTAGCATGATTCAAAATAATAAGAAAAAAATAGATGCTAACGGATAGAGCGATTATTATAAAATAAATGTATAAAAGATCCATTTGTTTGGTTTGGAGATAAAATAAGGGAATGTGAAAAGTGTAATTATAAGAAATGGAGAAGCCATACAATAAGGAAAGAAAAAAATATAGCGTTTATATACAATAAAAATGAAAAAAAACGGAAATAAAATTGAAACATAACCAAAGTTGTAGTATACTTATACTAGTAGTAAATGATTTTCCGGTACATAAAATAGATAAATGAATGACAATTCGATTGTAAGACGAAAGAAACTGGCAAGAGAAAGGGTCGGCCGCATGTCGGTAATATACGGAGAATGAAAATTATTATAGAAGGAGGAAAAATAAACTATGTTGGAACTTGAAAACAAAAAAGTAAATGCTCCGCTTCCAGATCGAGTACCGCCAGAAGTGATACTAAAAATGAGTGCACAAAAATTAAAGGAATATATGGATCAAATGGCATTGGAAAATCCATTGATTGATATAAAGGATCAAACTTTTTTATCCAGACGAGAGCAAGAACGTTATCGTAAACTAGAATGGTTAAATCAAGTAGATGATAGTAATCGTGTATATTCTGAATTGGAAAGTGATTATATAAGAAGTAGAGATGATTGGGACGTAGCTCCTAAGAATGAAAAAGAGGATTTATTTACTTATATAAAGTCTCAAATTTCTCCAGCACGTCTAGGAGAAGATACTTATCACATTGTAGTATATATGATTGAGTCTTTAAATTCGAAAGGGTATTTAGAGGAATCATTGGAGCATATTGCAGAACAGTTTTCCATTGAGTTAGAGGAAGCGGAGAGATGTTTGAACATTTTACAGGGATTGGAGCCAGCTGGAATTGGAGCAAGAGATTTAAAAGAATGTTTGAAACTGCAATTAAAGCGTTGTAAAAAAGATGATCCGATTGCAAGACAGATTGTATCTGATTATTTAGATATGGTTGGTAATAATGAAATTTCTGAAATTGCAGCACAAATGAAATGTTCAGAAGAAGAGATTGAACAGTATATTGAATTGATTAAGAGCTTAAATCCAAAGCCAGGAAATGGATTTGCATCTAGAGAACATCTGGCATATCTCGTGCCAGATATTACCGTTGTTAAGTTAGAAGGTTATTATGAAATCTTAGTAAACGAATATTTATATCCAGAGATTTCAATTAATGAATATTATAAAAACATGATGGAACAAGATTGTGACAAAGAAGTAAAAGAATATTTACAGAAAAAATTTCAGCAAATACAAGATTTAAAAAATGGAATCGCTCAAAGAAATCAAACACTCACAAAGATTATGAATGCAATTATTCATAAACAAGAAGTATTTTTCTTTACAGGAAAGGGATTAAAACGACTGCGTAAAACTGAATTGGCAAAGGAAATGGGCTTGGATCTTTCCGTTATGGTTCAAGCAGTGCGTGGAAAATACATACAGTGCACATGGGGAATCTATCCGATGGCATATTTCTTTGCAAAAGATCGAAAGTAAACTTTCCCGCCTGATTTGTGGGAACCGCCATAATATACAAGGCGATTGCTCTGCACTTTAGTGCTCTCGCAATTGCCGCCTGTATTCACAATCCGAGCAGTTGCTCTTCTTGTTCATACAGTTTAGCTTATCCAATATCCATGAGCCATCCGTGTTTTACACGATTTGGCTCATGGATATTGGATGGGACTTTCATAGTAAAATCCAGATGAAGCATTTTACATTGTTTCATCTGGATTTTTTCCTATTTTAATAAATTAAGTAAAGAATTCTCTCCCGATAAATAAAGATCTCGATAATAATCTAATTCATCACCAATGATTTCATCTAAAACTTTCATACCAAGTACTTCTACCGGTGCTTTATCATCCGTTAAGATACGATTTCCTTTTTCATGTTCAGTAAGATCATTGGCAACCGTTTGCATCATAGTCTGTAAATTACTATCAGTAAGTGACTGAGTATTCGTAAGAAGAGATTCTGTCAAATCGGTGCGATCGGAAGCAAACACTTCACAGTTCGTTCCACTTCCAACAGGAACTTTTTGTACTGTCTGAAAAACAGAAGCGATGGTATCGCAGAGATAATCGTTGATGGAATCTTCCTGATTCGAGCGCATATTCATATTTACAATCATAACACCATTGTCTTTTAAATGTTGCTTTACTTGAGTAAAAAATTCTACTGTGGACATCTGAAATGGAATGGTAATATCTTGATAGGCATCCACCATAATAACATCATATTTCTTATCTGGTGAAATTCGAGTATTTAGATAAGCACGACCATCGTATACATCAACAGAAACATCATCTGGAAGCTCAAAATATTCCGAAGCAAGATCAGCAATTTTCTCATCAATCTCAACTCCTTCGATATTCATATTAGGAAAATAACGACGACAAAGGGTAGCATAGGTACCAGTTCCAAGACCAAGAATTAGTAAATCATTGTCCTCTTTTTGTGTAACACCTGCCATAACTGGTGCAGCCAATGCGTAATCATAATACATTCCAGTTAATTCTTGATTCTTCATCATAATAGATTGTACACCAAATAGTACATTGGTAGAAAGAATCATACTATCATCCGTTTCTTTTACTTGTAAATAGTTATAAATGGATTCATCCTCATGTATTACATTATCCTCCCAAAAAGCAAAACTATAATTTGCAGTCGTAAAAGAGAGTGCAACAATTAAAACCGCTGCGATAGCAACTTTAATCAGTTTTTTACGAATGGACAAAAAGTAGAGGATACTTAAAATTGCCAAAATAGAAGAAAAAATTATAAATGTGGCAGCAGTTCCAACCGCTGGAATCGTTACAAAAGTCGGCATAAAGGTACCAATAATACTTCCAATTGTATTTAATGCGCCAAGTTCTCCAACCGTTTTTCCGTTATCGTCTAAGTTATCTACAGAAAACTTGACAAGGGATGGAGTGACAGTTCCAAGTAAAATTAATGGAAATACAAATACAACAAAACACGTAACAAACGATGCCCAGATTAAGAAATTTTTGGTCACAAATGTAGCAAGTAAAAGGGAAATTCCCATGATTAAATATCTGCCTGCGAATGGGATTGCAGCAGTCCAGATCGCTGCAATGAGAAGCCGCATATAGAGTCGAGATGGATCAGGGTTTTTATCTGCAAGTCGCCCGCCGATAATATTTCCAAGCGCCATCGCAATCATAATTGTACCAATAATAACGGTCCAGACAATTTGAGAAGAACTAAAATAAGGAGCCATAAGGCGGCTTGCTCCTAGTTCAATTGCCATGACAGACATTCCAGCAAAAAATTCTGTAAGGTACAGAAACCACTTGTGTTTTAACATAATTCGTTCATTGCAAATACAGATCAGTTCGCAATCTGTTTGCCCTTCCTTTCTTTCGATTTGTTTGGGATATGGAACGCTTTAATTAAAAAATATCGTTCTCATAATGCAGCCATTTAGGAAAAGACTGTTAGATATTTATTTATTATAGCATTGTTATAAATAAATTGGTAGATATTTTTTAGAATTATATGGAATCTTAATTTCATTTTTTATAAAAATATTAGGATATAGTAGAAGGGTTATCATAGTGAGAAATGTCGAATTTTGTCGGAAAATTTTTTGGCTTTTTACTATTTATTAAAATAAAGTAACGGAAAATGATTTGAGATTACTTGATGGCGATGTTCCTTTTATTATATGAGGTGTTTTTAATGATTTAATGATATGATTTTTATAGAAAAGTAAAGTATAAGTTTATACTGATATTGTAGAAAATATCGTTGATTTATTGGTGATATTGTGATAAAATTTAAAATATAGCAGAGGAATATTTTGAGAATATT
>DVHN01000176.1 GCA_018712075.1 Candidatus Fimimorpha faecalis | reverse complement strand
CAAAGTCGATTTCAAGGTCGTCATAAATATTGACTTTGACTTTATCATGAAAACTGTACTCTTCCATGAAATCATTTGGAAAGTAATAGATAGTAATTCGATCTTTTAATGGGTCAACAATCCAATATTCCTTTACTCCAGCAGTACGATATTTGAATAACTTTATCATATAATCCATTCGTTTACTGCTCGCTGATACAATTTCAATAATCCAATCGGGAGAACCGTTACAACCTCTATCATCCAATTTATTTTTATCACAAATAACGGAAATATCAGGTTCGACGTAGTTCTTATCATCTTCATTCAGAAATACAGCAAATGGAGCAGGATAAACTTCACAATCTCCATTTTTGGAATCAATATAGTTTCCAATTATCTTATCAAAAAGGTGTACAAGTCTTTGATGTTTCCTATTAGGTGGAGTCATATAATAAATCTGTCCATCAACTAGTTCTGCTCTTTCTCCTTCTGGTAGTTCATAAATATCATCTATCGTATAACTTCGTTCCTGTGCTAGTGCCATATTATCCCTCACTTTCTGTATTGTTAGTAAAAGTTAGTTTCTCATTATCATCAATAAAAGAATTAGACTCTATTTTTCGATCTTTATTATCTTTTATCCTCGTTGAAAATCCATCTAGTTCAAGACGTGAATCAATAGCTTTTTTTATATATCCGTTTAAACTTTCATTCGTATTGTCGGCAGCATGTCTTACAATAGCTTTAAATCCTTTTGGTACAACAAGATTAATTCTTTCTCTATTTTCTGCTTGCCATTTATTTTTATATTCAGTTTTTCCAGTCATTTAGGAATCCCCCTTATAATTATATAAACATATTCCATTATAGCTGTAGTATATCATAGAAATCAATCGTGTGCAAGATGAAAAAAACCAAATATCGTATACATGATATAATATAACCATAAGATAACAACAAAGTAAGTCGGAAAAAGAAGTAACCAGACTTCGTAGCCGAAAGCGTCCGATACTGGAATCCATATACCGTGTCTTCATAGCGCATGGCTCAATAGACAGGAAGATGATTCAAGGGCTTGCAGAAAGGAGAATTATGAATTATATTGCAGAGATCAATGCCTTTGAACAATGGCTTGAAAGTAATCATTTATCAGCGAATTCACAGCTTTTTTAGTATAAATTTATGCAGCGATTTAATAAAGCGAATTGGCAGAAATGGATACAAGTAGATAACTTACGTTTGATGGCAGCCATGCAAATGAGTTCCGAAAAGACATTGATAAAATGCAGGGATGAACTTATGAAAGCTGGTTTGATTGCGTATCAAAAAGGGAAAAAGGGTTGTAAATATCGATTGATTCCTTTTGTTGCTGAAAATACTGTAAATAATACCGTACGTTCTACAGTAGAAAAGGAAGTAAAAACGGAAGTAAATGATACAGTAGAAAGTTCAGCCATATATAAACAAAACAAAAACAATAAAAAGAAAGATACTAACGTATCCAAAGAAAAAATGGTATCTGCTGCCAATAATCGTTTTATTCCTCCAACCCTAGAAGAAGTGCAAGCTTATTGTCAGGAAAGAGGAAACAAGGTAGATGCAGAACAGTTTGTCAACTTCTATTCTGCAAAGGGCTGGTATGTTGGAAAGAACAAGATGAAAGATTGGAAAGCCGTTATTAGTAAGCGGTTTGATAAGTTGAGAAAGAAACAAAGAAGAAAGCGTAATACGGATCAGAAGGTCGGGAGTTCGAATCTTCTTGCGCACGCTATAAGAAAGCCCTTGAAATTCAAGGGCTTTTTGCTGTTTTAAGGAAATCTTCTGGAATTTCATTAGTTGATAGATTTTTTACAGCATCTTCACTGCCTGCGGCAACTGCTGTATCATAATACCAGCATTTGTATTTTAATAAGCTCATTGTATTTTCCAGTGTCTCTATCTGCTTTTTCACTTTTTCTAAACGATTATAAAACATTTCACGTCTTTTTTGCAGAGAGGAATCTCCTTCCTGGCACCAACCAAGAAATTCTTTAATTTCTTTGATGGACATTCCAGTTGTTTTTAAGCAGTCAATAATCCGCAATGTTTCAATTTCTTTTTGAGAAAAGATACGAATTCCTCCGTTTGAGCGCTTTATGTCAGGAAACATCCCTTCTCGATCATAATAACGTAAAGTGGAAACAGCAATACCTGTGATATGAGAAACTTCTCCAATAGAATAGTACATAATAAAATCTCCTAATTTTATTTTAAAATTATTTATAAAACCCTTGACCTAAACTTAACTTTAGGTATTATAATATAAACTATACTTAATATATCGTGTTTGTCAATATATTTTTAAGTTTAAAAAATCATAATGTTTCTGATTATTAGATTTCAATACATAATAAAGGGTTATAGGTTACTTTTATCAACCTAAATTTATAATAAAGGAGTATTAAAAATGGTTTATAAAAACTATCAAGACTTAAAGTTATCCGCTCTTGGAATGGGAGCAATGCGTCTGCCAGTAATAGATGGAGATGATGCCAAAATTGATGAAAAAGCAGCTGCGGAAATGGTAGCTTATGCAATGGAGAAAGGAATTAATTATTATGATACCGCATGGGGATATCATAATGGAAATTCTGAAATTGTTATGGGAAAGATATTAAGCCAATATCCAAGAGAGCAGTATTATCTTGCTACGAAGTTTCCTGGATATGATCTTTCTAATATGGATAAGGTAGAAGAAATTTTTGAAAAACAGCTAGAAAAATGTCAAGTTACATATTTTGATTTTTATTTGTTTCACAATGTTTGCGAAATGAATATTGATGCTTATTTAGATAAAAAATATGGCATTTTCGAGTATTTGATGAAACAAAAAGAAAATGGAAGAATTCGCCATCTTGGTTTTTCTGCACATGGAAGTTATGAAGTTATGAAACGTTTCTTAGAAGCTTATGGAGAGCATATGGAGTTTTGTCAGATTCAGCTTAACTATCTGGATTGGTCGTTCCAAGATGCAAAAGTAAAGGTAGAATTACTAAAAGAATATCATATTCCAGTTTGGGTAATGGAGCCATTACGAGGAGGAAAACTGGCGAAATTATCAGAAGAAGATACAAATAAGTTAAAAACACTACGTCCAGACGAAGATATTCCTGCATGGGCATTTCGATTTTTACAGGCAATTCCAGAAGTCACAATGATTCTTTCTGGAATGTCAAATTTTGAACAGTTAAAAGATAATATTGCTACATTTGAGGAAGATAAGCCACTGAATGAAAAGGAAATGGATACATTACTTTCGATTGCAGATGGAATGTTAAATGGCAGAGTACCTTGTACTGCATGTCATTATTGTGTAAGTCATTGTCCGCAAGGGCTGGATATTCCAAATCTTTTAGAGCTCTATAATGAACATGTCTTTACTGGAGGTGGATTTATTGCACCAATGGCATTGATGGCTATACCAGAAGAAAAGCATCCAAGTGCTTGTATTGGATGCCGCAGTTGTGAAGCAGTCTGTCCACAGCAAATTAAAATCTCAGAAATAATGACAGACTTTGCGGATAAATTAAAGGCATAAAAACTATTTTATAAATTTTAATTATCTGACAAAATGTCCATATAGACGAAAGAAATGCGTTATACGGACATTTTGTCATTGTGATGTGCAATGGTTATTCTGATATTTGTATCGTATGAGCTAAAATATCTTTTAGTACTAACATGGCATCTACATTATTATATCCATGTTTTTTCTTTAATTTGTTAATCATTTCTTTTAATTGGGAAGAGTATTCCTCAATACTAACCTCTTGCTGATAAGTGGTCAAAACGGGATATTTCTTACTCCAAAGTTTAGTCCAGTCGATTTTTTTTTGCGTTTCTTCTGTTGTGTTTTCGATCATCTGTTCTATTTCTTTTATATCCATGTCAAAATCAATTAATTCATCTAGAGACAAATGATATAATTGTGCCATCCTTTTAGATTGGCATATATCTGGAAGTGTTTCATTGGTTTCCCATTTAGAGATTGTCTGCCTACTTACACCTAATTTATTTGCTACATCTTCTTGCGACAAACCAGATTTTTTTCTTGCAGTATATAAGCTGTTTCCTAAATTCATAATAAGTTACCTCCAATTAATTTATAAAATAATTATAAAAAGAAAAATTGAAAAAGTCTATCAATTTGAACCTACAGTTTCGCACGTTTTTTTAACATAATTTTCGAAGAAATAATAAGTTGGGAAAAATTAGAAGGCTGTTTGTTGACAAGTAGGAGGTGATTTAGTATAATGATTACACTCTTTGCACTGCATAATGACCAGTACAAACTGAACAGGTCAAAGCCTATGGCTTGGAGCCGGGTCACAGGAGTGACAGTGGATGAATTACCCACGGGACAGTAAGCTGCATTACTGGTTCGTGGGTGTTTTTTTATCATAAATAAAAAGAAAATGCACTCATAAAACGCAAGTGACATAGAGTTATCTTAAAGAATAATTTGGAGGTAACTTTTATGACGAAACTTCTTTTACGGTTATTTGTGAAGGATTATCATAATACAGAATCTACAGCAGTTCATTCTGCGATTGGAAAGCTAGCTGGAATAACGGGAATAGTATGTAATATTTTATTGTTTTTAGGAAAATTAATGGTTGGTTTGATTGCTGATTCCGTTTCTATTGTTGCAGATGCAGTTAATAACTTATCCGATGCTTCTTCCTCTGTCGTAACTTTGTTAGGATTTCAGATGGCGCAGCAGCCTGCCGATGCCGATCATCCTTATGGGCATGCACGTTATGAATATTTATCTGGTCTTGCGGTTGCTGCTTTAATTTTATTGATAGGAGTGGATTTAGCAAAATCCTCGGTGAATAAAATTATTCATCCAGCTGTGGTGGAATTCTCTGTAGTTACTTTTGCGGTGTTAATTATTTCCATAGGGATAAAGCTATGGATGGCTGCATTTTTTGGTTCTCTTAGCAAAAGAATTCATTCTACAACACTTCAAGCCACTTCAATGGACAGTAGAAATGATGTGATTGCTTCTTCTGCGGTTTTAATTGGATGCTTAATTGAGTATTTGTTTCATATAACTGTGGATGGATATGTAGGACTTTTGGTAGCGATTTTTATTCTTTATTCTGGATTTAGTATTGCCAAGGAGACGATTTCACCATTGTTAGGAAAACAGGCAGATCCAGAATTAGTAAAAAAAATTAGTGATCTTGTATTATCGCATGAAAAGATTTTAGGTATTCATGATTTGTTGGTACATGATTATGGTCCTGGGCAGTGTTTTGCTTCTGTTCATGTGGAATTGAATGCAGAAGAAGATCCTTTGATCTGTCATGAAATTATTGATGAAATAGAATGTGACGCATTAGAAAAAATGAATGTGCATTTAGTGATTCATTATGATCCAGTTGTGCTAAATGATAAAGAATGGAATGAAATGCAGAAAATTGTTGAAGCCATTATTTATGATTTAGATCCTCAGTTCTCCATGCACGATTTTCGAATTGTAAGGGGAGCCAAACAGACGAGACTGATATTTGATGTAGCAGTTCCATATTCTATGCGTGAAAAGCATAAAGAAATAAAACAGCAGATTGAAAAAGCCTTATTGGAAAAAGGAAAACAATATATCACGATTATTCGTTTTGATGAAAGAGCATAAAAGGGGAATCTGGAGTTCCCTGCATTGTTTTTTAGAAGTAGTTATGATACACTTTACATAAGAAAAGAGGTGGAATCGTATGGCGGTATTGTTGGAGGAATTAGTAAATCAACATAGAGATCAGTTGAGTAAAAGTGAGAAAGAAGTGTTGGATATCATTTTATCTGACCAAAAAAGTTATGCACGGTGTACTAGTACAGAACTAGCGGATACTTGTCATATTTCTCGAACTACTTTATTAAGAATATGCAGAAAAATAGGACTGATGTCTTTTTCTGATCTGAAGGTGATATTAAAAAATAGTAGTGAAACGCAAGCAAAATCTCAAAGAATGGATTTTGACTATATATGCAATATTTATCATAATTTAATTGATGAATTAAATAAATTTTCTTATGAGCAAATTTGCCAAGTTTTATACGAAGCGGAAACAATTTATATATATGGAACGGGAAATGAACAAAAAACATTGGCAGATGAATTTAAGCGAATTTTTTTATTTACAGGAAAATTAGTTATTGAAGTGTTTGATTATGGAGAGATGGAATTTGTAAGGAAGAATTTTAAAAGAACCGATTTATTTGTAATTATTTCACTGTCAGGAGAAACGAAGGAAGGAATTCGGATTTTAAATGCAGTGATTCCTACAGGAGTTCGATTATTATCCATTACAAGATTACAGAGTAATACGATTTCTGGACTATGTGATTATAATCTTTACGTTGCCACACAAGTAGTGGAACAGCAAAGTTTTTATGAATTGATTTCCGCTTTCTATATATTGCTGGATTTATTATTTTTAAATTATTTAGAATATGTTACAGAGGTAGAGAATTATGAACTATGAAGAGCGGATGAATGAATATTATAAAGATTTTAGTGAAAATGATAAGTATATTGCAAGCTGTATTCTCCAAAATGAAAAAGACTGTATTCGGTTAACCATTCATGAATTTGCTCAAAAATATCATGTTTCCTCCAGTGCTCTTTCCAGGTTTGCACAGAAATTACATTTAACTGGATACAGCGAACTGCGCTCTATTCTTCGACTTAGCCGAGAAGAGGAAAAGAGTGAAAAGCTGTCGTTAAAAGAAGCAGTTTTAGCCAATTATCATAAGATGGCAGAGGATGTTAGGAAGAATGATTACAGTAAACTATTTGATAAAATTTATCATGCAGAACGGATTTTAATTTTTGCAAGTGGATATTCTCAGGCAAGGGCGGCGAGCGAATGGAAGCGCATTTTTCTGCCATTGCAAAAGCGTATTTATTATATGCATGGACATGATATGGTAAAACCATTTGAAAAGATGGCAGCAAAGGAGGATTTAGTAATTATTATTTCGTTTTATGGGGAATCCAGTCATGTTTGTTCTCTAGCCGAAAATTTGCGGTTAAAGGGTGTTTCTACTGTATCCGTAACTCGGATGAAGACGAATTCTTTGGCGGCACTCTGCGAGGAAAATTTGTATATTCAATCAATTGCTGTTCCAACTCCTTATGGAGTTCCATATGAAATTACAACTCCATATTTTATTTTGATTGAATTATTATTTATTAAGTACCAGGAATATTTGAACAAAATTTCATAACATAAAAATACGTACAAAATGAGTACATGATTGTTAAAGGCATTACATCTATTGTAAGCCTTTTTTTTAATTGGTATAATAGGGACAGAAATTAAGAGAAAGGAGAAATGGATTGGCAAAATTAATTTTGCTGGATATTGATGGTACATTAAGAGATGAACGCTTTGGTGTACCAGAATCGATTCCTAAAGTGTTGAAATTATGTGAAAAACAGCATTATAACGTTGGAATCTGTACTGGAAGGGGAGTGGGAATGATTCAAGAGGATGTAAAAAAATTAAATATCCAGACGTTAATTGCTGGAGGAGGGAGCTATATTGCTCATGGCGGGGTGATCATTAAAGATGAGAGTTTTGATTGGAGAAAAATAGAAAAGATTTGGAACAGTATTTTAATAAATGAAACTCAAATCGCATGTTCATTGGAATCGCAGGATAAAATCTTTATGAATCAAAGTGCAGTGAATATTTTAAATGAGATGAATCGAAGAAAGTGTGAGAGATTAACGAATGAACAGCGACAGTATTTTGAACAACAACAGACGATCATTTATGAAAATAACTTTAAACAGTTTCTTGCTCGGTTTTATCCAATTCATAAAATTTGTCTATGGTGTCAGCCAGAGGACTTTCAGATAGTGAAAGATATTTTTGGGGAAGAACATATCGTGTTGGCTCAGAAAGGGAGATGGGAACAGTATCATTATTATGAAATCATAAAAAAAGGTTCCAACAAGGGGAATGCAATCGAAGAACTATGCAGATATATGGAGATTGCGCAAAAAGACACAATTGCATTTGGAGATGGGAAAAATGATATTGATATGTTCAAAAGCAGTGGTGTAGGAGTCGCAATGAAAAACAGCGATTCAGAATTATTAATGTTTGCGGATAGTGTTTGTGAAACACCGATGGAAGACGGAATTTACAAGGAATTAAAAAGAAGAAGTCTGATATAGGAGGTAACAATGCAGAGAAAGTGGTGGCAAGAGGAAGTTGTGTATCAAATTTATCCAAAAAGTTTTTGTGATAGCAACGGAGATGGAATTGGAGATATTAACGGAATTATTTCTAAATTGGATTATTTAAAAAATCTTGGCGTTACAATGCTTTGGATTTGTCCAATTTTTCAATCTCCAATGGATGATAATGGATATGATATTTCCGATTACTTTGCATTAGCGCCAGAATTTGGCTCTATGGAAGAGTTAAAAAACCTGGTAAAATTAGCAAAAGAAAAAGGAATTAAAATTATTTTGGATTTAGTGATTAATCATACTTCCGATGAACATGAGTGGTTTCAGGAAGCATTAAAAGATCCAAATAGTAAATACCATGATTTTTATATTTTTAAATCAGGTACTGAAGTGCCAAACAATTGGAGATCGATGTTTGGAGGAAGTGTTTGGGAAAAGGTAGAGGGACGAGATGAATTTTATTATCACTCGTTTGGAAAAAAGCAGCCAGATTTGAACTGGGAAAATAAAGAACTGAGAAAAACACTGTATCGGATAGTGAATCAGTGGCTGGACTTTGGAATTGCAGGATTTCGGATTGATGCAATTACATTTATAAAGAAAGATTTAACGTTTCAAAGCAGAGAAGCAGATGGAGTAGATGGACTTGTAAAATGTACAAAAACAAGTCGGAACCAACCTGGAATCGGAACCTTTTTAAAGGAACTAAAGGAACAAACATTTCAAAAATATGACTGTGTTACCGTGGCAGAAGCTCCAGGGGTGCGATACGAAGAACTGGAAGATTTTATTGGAGAAGACGGATATTTTTCAATGATTTTCGATTTTAAACATGCAGATCTGGATGTTGCAAGCGGAAGCGAATGGTTTAAACGAATTCCTTGGACGATGCAAGATTTGAGAAATCGTCTTATGACGAGCCAATTAGCAATTCAGAAGGTTGGTTGGAGTGCTAATTTTATCGAAAATCATGATCAGCCTCGAGCCACTTCAAAATATTTGTTGGATCAGGAAGCAAATCCAGATGCAGTAAAAACGTTAGGGGCGATGTACTTCTTTTTACGAGGAACTCCATTTATTTATCAAGGACAAGAGTTGGGAATGAGAAACTTTACGAGAACAGGGATAAAGGAGTTTAACGATATTTCTAGTATTGATCAGTATTATCGTTCTATAGAAGAAGACTGTAGTGAAGAAGAAGCATTGTACTATATAAATCTGAGAAGCAGAGATAATGCCAGAACGCCATTTCCTTGGAAAAATGCAGAAAATGCGGGATTTTCCAATGGAACACCTTGGTTAAAGGTAACCGAACATTATCCTGAAATTAATGCAGACGATCAGGTGCAAAATCCAGATAGTATTTATCATTTTTATCGTCATTTGATTGAGTTACGTCAAAATAGTAAGTTTAAAGAATGTCTGATTTATGGAGATATTATGCCACTGGAAACGCAATGTCAGGATATGATTGCTTATATGAGAAAAACAGAAAAAGAAACGATTTGCTGCTATTTCAGTTTTTCAGCAGAAGTTCAAAACGAATTTTTACCAGCAGAAATTTCAGAAATTGTATTAAGTACGAAAACTGCGGTGTATGAGGGAAAAGAGATTTCTCTTGCTCCATTTCAAACATTTATGGCAGTAATAAAATAAAGAGAAAGGGTAGGAACAGGTATGGATAATAAATATTTAGCAATAGCAAAGAAAATCGTAGAAGTAGTTGGAAAAGACAATATTTTATCAGCAACCCATTGTGCTACAAGACTTCGATTGATGGTAAAGGATCGGGATGCGATTGATGATAAAAAAGTAGAAAAAATTGATGAAGTAAAGGGAGTATTTTTTACATCTGGTCAATATCAGATTATATTGGGAACTGGAATTGTTAATAAAGTTTATGAACAGATTGAAACATTGGGATTAAAGACATTATCCAAAAAAGAACAAGATGAAGCAGTAAAGCAGGAACAAAAAGGTATGAAGAAAGTAATGCGAACATTGGCAGATATTTTTGTACCAATTATTCCAGTTATCGCTGCAACAGGATTGTTTCTCGGATTAAAGGGCTGTATTTTTAATGATAATGTACTTGCGTTAATTGGATATTCTACTGCGGATATTCCAGCCTATATTCAAACATTAGTTACGATTTTGACGGATACCGCATTTGCATTTTTGCCAGCAATTATTACATGGTCAGCATTTAAAGTATTTGGCGGAACGCCTGTAATTGGATTAGTAATTGGATTAATGCTTGTTTCTCCAGCACTTCCAAATGCATACAGTGTAGCAGACCCTTCCAGTGGTGTGGAAGCAATTATGGCATTTGGATTCATTCCATTAGTAGGATGTCAGGGAAGTGTATTAACTGCAATTGTAACGGGATTCATTGGAGCAAAGTTAGAGAAGAAACTAAGAAAAATTATGCCAAATGTATTGGATTTAATTTTTACTCCATTTTTTGTTATGTTAATTACAATGCTTGTAATATTGTTAGGAGTAGGACCGATTATGCATCAAATTGAATTAGGAATGGTAAGCGTAATCGAAGCATTAATTCATCTCCCATTTGGAATTGGAGGATTTATTATTGGATTCACCTATCCATTGGCAGTTATTACAGGCTTACATCATACCTATGTTATGATTGAAACATCATTACTTGCAAACACAGGATTTAATCCATTGATTACATTATGTGCAATGTATGGATTTGCCAATGTTGGAACCTGTTTGGCGTTTGCATTAAAGTCCAAATCTCGCAAAATAAAACAAACAAGTATTGGTGCAATGTTGTCACAGCTTTTTGGAATCAGTGAACCAGTGTTATTTGGTATTCAGCTTCGTTTTAACTTAAAACCATTGGTGATTATGCTCATTACATCGGGAACGGGTGCAGCATTACTGTCCTTATTCCAGATACAATCCAATTCCTATGGATTGGCTGTATTACCATCTTATTTGATGTATATTTATGAAGCACATCAATTATTGTTCTACTTCCTGATTTCAGTGCTCTGTGTAGCAATGTGTTTTATATTAACGTATTTATTTGCAATTCCTCAAGAAGCATTAGTAGAGGACGAAGAAGTTTAAATTCATATGTTGAATAAAAAAGTAACTCTGGAGAGGTGAATGAAACGGCACTTCTCCAGAGTTTTTTCTGTAGAAATTTATTCAAAAAGTTTTGCGATAACAGGTACGATCTCCTTGATCATCGTTTGTGTCGTGTCGATGCAAATGTCGCTCCAGAAAATGAAGATCAGTTGCAAAAAGCAATGGAAGAACTTACACGGAATAAAACGATTATAATGATTGATCATCGATTAAAGACCGTACGGAATGCAGATCAAATTTTAGTTGTAAACAATGGAAACATTGTACAGCAAGGAAAGCATAGTGAACTGATAAAGCAAAAAGGAATTTATGCAGATTTTATTTTAGGAAGAGAAGAAGCAATTGGATGGAAATTAAAATCGGTTCCTTCTGCCAATGATAAAAAAACGTCTTGAAATATTTTGAAAAAGAGTATATGATAACTTATATAAAGTTAGTATATACTAACTAGAAAGAGGCGTGATAAGATGTTCCGTAAATCGTTACCGCATATGGGAAGTTTTGATAGTGGTATTACTTGTAGAAATAATTCAGGTCAGTATTTAACACATTTATTGGAAACCTCCAATACAGGGCAAGTGAGTGATTTTGTCAATCAGATTCCAATTGAAATTGGCAGATGTCAAGTAAAAGAAAAGAAGACAAAACAGGGAATTGCTTATTTGGATTGGGAAATGTGTTATAAAGAAGATGTCTATGTACAGAAAAAAGATTATGTAGATGAAGTTCAGTTTATCTTTTTTATGAATAAAGGAATGGAATGGCAAATTGGAGCATCCGATCATAGTGTTTGTTTTAAAAAGGGAGAACTCTGTATTTGTCGAGACTGTTTTCAAAAGAGTGCAGCTTGCTATGAAGGAGGGTATAATTTTTTATTTAAAAGTGTTCAGATTCCAAGTAAGCTTTTCTTTCAAATGATAGAAGAAAACTTTGACTTATTAGATAGTAGTAGAATAAACCAGATGTTAAAAACAGTAATGAAAACAGGGATTACTCCTTATATGTATCGTCTGCTGCGAGAAATTGAAGATCTGGATTTTTATCAAGGAGGAATCGCTTCTCTGTATTTGGAAAGTAAAATGACGGAGATTATTGCAGCCTGTTTGGAAGCTGGTATGGAATTGGGAGATAACGCAGTTTATAAAAAAATGTCCCTATCCAGAACGGATCGAGAATTAATTTTACAAATAAAACAAAGAGTTGATATGGATAGTGTAAACATTCCAGGATGTGAACAGCTTGCACGAGAAATGAATTTAAGCATATCTAAGTTAACGAAAGGATTTAAAGAGTTGACAGGTGTACCACTTCATACATATGTGATTAATCGGAGGTTGGAATATGCTGCCTATTTATTAACAGAGAATCATTTGAATGTAAGTCAAGCCGCAGTATGTGCTGGATATTCCAATATGAGTCATTTCTCAGCCGCTTTCAAGAAAAAATACGGCGTACTTCCAAAAGATTATAAAAATAAAAACTGTTAAAATGAAACAGAATTTGGGTAGAAATCTTATATATGAGAGCGTAAAATAATAGGCACGAGTTAGTTGATATTAACTCGTGCCTAATTTACTGTGAAACCAACCCTTCCGAATGGTCAAAAAAGCGCA
>DVHN01000175.1 GCA_018712075.1 Candidatus Fimimorpha faecalis | reverse complement strand
CTCTTAATCAGGGTGTCCAGGGTTCGAGCCCCTGATCGCGCATCTAAGTACCGGTTTTGGAGACATAAGGAGCTCTGGGGTCGGTGCTTTTTTGTTGTTAGAAAAGTGATATAGTAAAAGAAAGGAAAGATTCATGAAAAAAAAGCTTTTATTAAGCATTTTGATTAGTATGATTAGCATATTGTTATGTTCTTGCCAGATACAGCAATATGAAGAAACGGATAATGGAAAATTGACAATTGCAACAACTATTTTTCCATATTATGATTTTGCAAGAGCAATCGGAGGAGATCTCATAAATTTGGAATTAATTATTCCAGCTGGAAGGGATAGTCATTCCTTTGAACCTACACCGGCCGATATGATTACGATTGAGCAAGCTGATTTATTTTTGTATAATGGTGGAGAAATGGAACGTTGGTTGGATGATTTGCTCGAAACAGCCCGGGCAAATGGAAAAGAAAATCTAAGAATGATGGATTATGTCCAAACAGATGAAGAACAGGTATTGGAAGGAATGCTGATTCGAGGGGCAGAAGCAGATCATGAATTTGATGAACATATTTGGACTTCTCCGAAAAATGCGATATTATTATTACAAAAAATCAGTGAAACAATGCAGCAGCTAAATCCAGAAAATGCAGCGCAATTTGCAGTAAATACAGAAAACTATAAAAACCAGCTAAAGCAGTTGGATCAAACATTGGAATCAATTGTGGCGAATGCTGCAAAGAAAATTATGATATTTGGAGATAAATTTCCATTTTATTATTTTGCCAGAGATTATGGATTGGAATGTTATGCAGCATTTCCTGGCTGTAGTACGGAGACAGAACCAAGCGCAGGAACGATGGCCTATTTGATTGATAAGACGAAAGAAGAACAAATAAATGCCATTTACTATTTGGAACTCAGCACGCATAAAATAGCCGACGCAATTGGACAAGCCACAGGAGCCCAATCGTTATTATTCCATTCCTGCCATAATGTAACAAGGGATGAGTTTGAATCTGGAGTTACGTATGTACAGTTAATGAATCAAAATGCAGAGCACCTGAGAATCGGATTAAATAACTGAAAAAGAGAGGATGGAAGAAATGGATGTTTTAACTTGTGATCATATCAGTTTTGGATATGAAAATCAGATTGCAGTAGATCAAGTAAGCTTTTCTTTGAAACAGGGAGATTTTCTCTGTATTGTAGGAAAAAATGGTTCAGGGAAAAGTACTTTATTAAAAGGAATACTCGGATTTTTAAAGCCAATTCACGGTGTAATGAATTTTTCAGAAGAGGCGAAAGAACATGGGGTTGGATATTTGCCTCAACAGACAGCAGTGCAGAAAAACTTTCCAGCTACTGTAATGGAAGTAGTATTGTCTGGATGTTTAAAAGAAAGAGGACATAAGCCATTCTATTCCAAAAAGGAGAAACAGAAAGCCATTTATAATTTAAAGCGGATAGGAATGGCTTCTAAGAGGAGAATGTGTTATTGTGATCTATCGGGAGGACAGCAACAGAGAGTTTTAATTGCAAGAGCGCTCTGTGCCACGAAGGATATTTTAATGTTGGATGAACCGACTACTGGTTTGGACCCAAAGGCAACAATGGAATTGTATCGTATATTAGAATATTTAAATAAAGAAGAACAGGTAACGATTTTAATGGTATCTCATGATGTTCAAAATTTGATTTCCTATGCAACACATATTTTGCATATGAATCAAACAATGAAGTTTTTTGGAACAATAGAGCAATACAAAAAAAGTGAAGTTGGAAAAGAATTTATCGGAGGTGGACAAGTATGATTTCAATGATTGCAAAAATGTTTTCGTATCCATTTATTATTCATGCATTTATTGTAGGAATACTCGTTTCCCTTTGTGCAGCGCTTTTGGGAGTTAGCCTTGTACTCAAACGTTTCTCGATGATTGGAGATGGATTATCCCATGTTTCATTTGGAGCACTTTCGGTAGCCGTTGCATTTGGCTGGGCGCCGCTTCCAGTTTCCATTCCGATCGTAGTAACTGCGGCATTTTTCTTATTGAGAATTACGGATAACGCCAAGATGAAAAGTGATGCTGCGATTGCAGTACTCTCCTCCAGTTCACTGGCAATTGGTATTACGGTAACGGCTTTGACAACAGGAATGAATACCGATGTATCGAGCTATATGTTTGGAAGTATTTTGGCAATGGATACTACCGATGTAATTATCAGTGTTATTTTATCAGTGATCGTATTGCTATTATATTTTTTCTGTTATAATAAAATATTTGCCGTTACATTTGATGAAAACTTTGCGCAGGCATCGGGTGTGTCTGTGAATTTTTATCGTATGGTCATTGCAGTATTTACAGCTGTAACGATTGTCTTGGGTATGAGAATGATGGGAGCTATGCTAATTTCTAGTTTGATTATCTTTCCAGCTTTAACCTCTATGCGAATGGTAAAAAGCTTTCGAGGAGTAATCATTTGTTCTGCTGTACTATCTGTTTTAAACTTCTGCATTGGATTAATTCTTTCCTTTTTATATGCAGCACCGACAGGAGCAAGCATTGTAATTATCAATCTAATTGTATTTTTAATCGCCTCAGTGATCCAAAAAATAAGAGGCGTATAAAATTAAAGAAGTTATGAAAATGAGAGTAAATTTGAGAATTTGGCTAAAAAAACAATGGCAGAAGATGATTATAATTCTTTTATTGTTGTGTTGTGTACTGTTATCCATCCAAGTGGTACAGGATGTTCGATTACGCAATCATGTAAGAGAACTTTTTGTAGAGAAGCTGGTCTTCTCAGCAAAGTCTATTTCCGTTAATCTAGAGGTAACATTGCAAAGAGACGAAGAGACAATGTGTGCAGGATTAGGAGCTGCGAAAACATATATTGATATGATGGTACAGCAGATGTATATGCCAGAGCATGTATTTCGATATAATATACTTTGGAAAGAATATGATTTTGCTTATGAAGTATTCGTAGATGGATATATGAGTACCTCTTACGTTCAGATGAACTTAGCAGAAATGCTTGACAGAATGATTGATACTGGAGAGATTACGGCAGAAGATTTTGAGTACTTAAACCAGACAAAGCTTGCGATGGATGAGTTTTGTCAAAGTCTTACGAAGGAAGATGGGGCGTTAAGGAAAGAAGCAATTCGTACGGATTATTTTTCTGAATGTTTCCGCCGTCTTAAAAAGCGAATTTATCGGTGATCAGAAAATAGAAATGAAACGGCATTGGTTATAGGAATGAAAAAAGCTGTTGCAGTAAGTGCAGCAGCTTTTAGAATGTAGAAAAATGTATAAAATTTAGTGGTTGACAGATAATAAAGACAGCAGTATAATAAATAAGGAAAGTTGAAAAACATATAATTTTATAGCGCGGGGTGGAGCAGTCTGGAAGCTCGTCGGGCTCATAACCCGAAGGTC
>DVHN01000016.1 GCA_018712075.1 Candidatus Fimimorpha faecalis | reverse complement strand
CCAAGCATAAAATATAATTTTACACGAGTCCAGCCTCCCTCAAACGCCATTCCCGCTCCTTCTAAAATGACCTCTTCTGTCAATCCTTTATTGATTACATTTCTTAGTCTCTGTGAACCTGCCTCAGGAGCAAATGTCAGGCTGCTTTTTTTAATGTCTTGCACTTTGCTCATTACATCCAAAGAAAATGCATCAATACGGAGTGAAGGAAGTGAAATATTAATTTTTTTCTGTCCACATTCTTCAATCAAAAATGTCACTAATTCCTCCAAGCGACTATAATCACTGGAACTTAAGGAACTTAAAGAAATCTCTTCGTGTCCTGTATTTTTCAGCATTTTTTTTGCTTGTTCTTTTAAAAACTCTAAACTGCGCTCTCTCACTGGACGATATACCATACCTGCCTGGCAAAAACGGCATCCACGAATACAACCACGTTGGATTTCCAGTACAACACGATCCTGTGTCGCACGAATATGAGGAACCAACGGCTTTTCTGGATAAAATGTTTCATCCATATCCATAACCAATTCTTTTTGGATGATACGAGGGATCCCGTCTCTAGTTGGATCAAAGCTGGCAATCGTACCATCTTCATGGTAGCTTACTTTATAAAATGCAGGAACATAAATTCCAGGAAGCTTTGCTGCCTCCAACAGAAATTCCATACGAGAACTATTTTGTTGTTTATGCTTTTTATATAGATCAATCAAAGGATAATACTGTGTTTCTCCTTCTCCGATATAAAATAAATCAAAAAATTCTGCAATTGGTTCTGGATTATACGTACAAGGTCCTCCACCGATTACAATTGGATCGTCTTCTCCTCGATCCGATGCAAGCAATGGAATCTGACTCAAATCCAATACTTGTAAAATATTTGTATAACACATCTCATACTGAATCGTAATTCCAAGAAAATCAAAACTTTTTACTGGTTCCTGAGACTCTACTGCAAAAAGTGGAATCTGTTTCTCTCTCATAATTTTATCCAAATCCATCCATGGAGAATACACACGGTCACAGTAAACATCTTTTCGGCGATTAAACATATCATAAAGAATCTGGATTCCAAGATGGGACATTCCAATTTCATATACATCGGGGAAACACATGCAAACAGAAACATCTACCGCAGATTTGTCTTTATTCGCTGCATTTACTTCATTTCCAATATAACGTGCAGGTTTTTCAATTTGCAGCAGAATTTCATCCGATAATGTTAGTTTTCTCATAACTTATCCTTTCTGAAACGCTATTTTGGGCTAACGATTGGCCAATTCTCTTGTAATATCTTCCCATGTTACACCCTTTTCTACCATTAAAACCATAACATGATATAGAAAATCGGAAATTTCATACTTGATTTCCTCTGGATCTGGATTTTTTGCTGCAATAACAATTTCCGTTGCTTCTTCTCCGCATTTTTTCAGTATCTTATCGATTCCTTTGTCAAAGAGATAGTTTGTATAAGAACCTTCTTTTGGATGAAGCTTTCGATCTTCAATCACTTGGTAAACCTCTTCAAATACTTTATGTGGATTCGCAACTTCGGCTCCTTTATCCAATAATGTTTGAAAGAAGCAAGAGTAAGCTCCTGTATGACAGGCAGCTCCAACTTGGGCTACCTTCGCAAGCAGCGTATCATTGTCACAATCCAAATGCAGGGATTTTATATATTGAAAATGTCCAGAAGTTTCTCCCTTCAACCAACGTTGCTGACGGCTTCTGCTAAAATAGCACATCCGTCCAGAAGTAATCGTTTCCTCAAACGCAGCTTCATTCATATATGCCATCATTAATACTTCGTTTGTACGATAATCTTGTACGATACAAGGAATTAGACCATCTTCATTTAATTTAAATTCTGACCAGGAAATTGCAGATTCATACGTGGTAACTGGAATTCCATCGGCTTTTAGCTGCTTTTTCCATGCATAAAAATCACAAATAGCTTCTGCTTCCACAAAAACATAGGCAGAATTATTACAAAAACTTTCTCCATATGGAGTAACTACAATATCCATCGCAACGACACGATCTGCCCCGAACCGTTCCACTGCTTCTGGATAGACTGCCATTTCTGTCTCAGAATTGGAATTAATTATAACTTGTGCAGCTCCAGTATAAAGATATTTTTTTACATCCTCTAGTCGTTTTATATTTCCGCCAATATATAGTGGCACTTCCATAGTACGTACAATCTCTTTACACTCCCCAATGGTAGCATCATGTTCCGAATCATTGGCAGAACAATCAATCAGCAAAATTCCATCTGCTCCATTGTTATTATAGCAAGCTGCCAACTCCAATGTTTTTTGATTTTTTTCCTCGTTTTCTTTGATAGATGCATTCGATCCATTTACATAAAAAATAGGTATTAATTTTATCTGTTCCATTTTCTATTTCAACTTTGAAGTCTTTTTAATATAAAAAGACGCAAACAGAAAGGGTGAAAGTGTTGTGTTTGCAGTTCTTCCTTTCTTAAAATTCTTTCACCCTTTTTTGTCATATTACGAATTTGTTTTATCCTCATTGGAAATTTCATATACCGTCAAAGAATCGTTTTCTGGTACAATCAGGCGAGTTTCTAAAACTCCTGCACGATTTGCACGCTTATATTCTTGAATCTGGTTTCCAACCCGAACTTCAAAACGAGTATATGGTTCCAATGCAGTCAATGTCATTTTCACAGACCAAGCTTCTGCATTCCGTTTTTTGAATACACAGACTACTTTTCCATTCTCTTCTTTTTTTATGGAATAATATTTGGCACATTCTAACATATCGCCATTTTTTCCATTCATTACATTTACAATCAATGTCAATTCTCTCATACGGTCATCACCTTTATTCTTTCAATAAAAATGGAAGAAAATATTCCAATTCCTTTTTCCACCAATTCCAATCATGACAAACATCAAATCCCCAATAATCAATCCATGCTTTAATTCCTTTTTCTTCTAAAATAGGCTGAAGTTCCCTTGCACTTTGCAGCATTGGCCCTTCCCATGCACCTTGTCCCATACAGATGATATTTTTGTTTCGGTTATAGATTGGAATATATGGGTGATTTTTTGGCATATTTCTTAAATAATCAATTGGAGAATTATTATAAACATTCTCATCCATATAATCTCCAATAAAATAAGACGCTTTAAATAATCCACTTAAGGAAAGATTTCCGATAAAAATATCAGGGCGACGGAAAAAGAAATTCGTAGAATGATAGCCTCCCATACTAAAGCCCATTGCAATAATTCCCTTTTTTGTTTTTCCTCCATCGGTATGTTTGGCATTAATTTCAAAAATACGAGGTACCAATTCATCTACAATATAGTGGTACCATCGTTCCTGCAATTCCATTCGTACTCGAACACTGCCTTCTTGATTGGACCATGTTTCTCCGTCAATACTATCTGCGGTAAATAACTGCATTTGACCATTTTCTATGTACTGCCAGCATTGATCCAACATTCCAAAATTTTCAAAGTCATAAAAACGGCCATTCTGACATGGGAAAAATAAAAACGGCTGTCCTGCATAACCATATACTTTAAACTCCATATCCCGTTTTAACCATTGGCTGTACTCTCTAAAATATTGAATATCCATGTTACAACTATCCCCTTTTTATTTTATATTTACGATTCCATCTCTAATTTGATTCAAAGCTTTTTTAACAATATTTCTCGGACACGCCATATTCAAACGAACAAATCCTTTTCCAGCTTCTCCAAAGAATCCTCCATCTGTTACAACAACATTACATTCATTTACAAAAAATTCCAATAAATCATCTGGGGCAATTGGAAGTCTTCTGCAATCAATCCATGCTAAATACGTTCCTTCTGGTTTCTTTACAGAAAGTACTGGAATATTTTCCTGAACAAACGTTACGAGGTAATCCATATTCCCCTCCACATAGGCCATCATTTCATCCAGCCATTGTTCCGAATAATTATAAGCTCCAATCAATGAAGCTTCACAAAATGCATGTCCATCTAATAGATGTAGTTTATTCAGTGTTTCTTTCAATTTAGCTGCTATATCTGAATTTTTTACAATCATATATGCCATCTGGAAACTTGCTACGTTGAATGGCTTTGAAATTGAGGTACATGTAATCGTACGGTTTGCAATTTCTTCAGAAAGGCTTGCAATCATTGTGTGTACCTGTCCTTTCATTAATAAATCTGCATGAATATCATCTGAGATAATATAGAGATTATGACGCACACAAATGGCTGCTAATTGTTCCAATTCCTGTCTTGTCCAAACACGACCACCTGGATTATGCGGATTACAAAACAAAACTGCCTTTGTCCTGGAAGTAATTTTTTTCTCCAAATTTTCCAAGTCCATTTGATAATATCCGTCCTCTTCTTGCAGCGGACAATCAAGCAAAATGCGATTGTTTTTTGTTACTACATCATAAAATGGACCATAAACTGGAGTCAACACAAGAATTTCATCTCCAGGATTGGATACCGCCTCAATTGCATAGGAAAGACCTGCTACAACATTTGGAATATAATAAATCCACTCTTTCTCTACCGTAAAGTGATGGCGACGGTCCATCCAATGAATAATTGCCTTATAATACTCCTCTGATAAATATTGGTATCCAAATACTTTTTGATTCAATATCTTTTGTACTTTCTCTAATATATATGGAGATACTTCAAAATCCATATCTGCGACCCACATTGGAATTAAGTCTTTGCTTTTGTATTTTTCAGAAATGTAATCCCATTTTTCACAATTGGTTCCCCAGCGGGAAACTGGCTGATCAAAATTGTACATGTAAAAACTCCTTTTTCATTCATTATTTAAACTAACTTGTTTTATTATAACAGTGATTATTTCATTTGTATAGTATTTATCGTTTATTCTTAGTCGTCTTTTTTCGTATCAATTGGATGTTTTTTCAAAAATTCTTTTAATTCCTTTGGAATCTCAGAAAAATTTTGTCTCCTTGCTGCCGATTTTAACTGTCGTGCATGAAATGAAGAAATATCCATATAATCGGCAGTCGGAGCAATGTTTTTATTATCAATTAAAACATGTAATAGTAAGGATGTCCTTAGATCACTTAAACTATAGGTTTTAGAAATGAGAGATTTTTCCATTAGCTGTTTCATATATTGGGAAACATGTCTTTGCAGCGTTCGAATGGAATAAGGTCGTCCATTCATAGATTGAAAAAGTCGATGTTCACTGTCACAAAAAATTGCGGTTTCATGTGCAATTCGGTAATTTTGAAGCATAAAACCAATCTGATCAGGTAAAACAATTCCTCGTTTTCTTTCCTCCTCTTCTGTATTTTCTCGTTTTACAGTTAAATACCACTTTCCTTCTTCAAAAAATAAATCTTCTGTTGACAGATGAATCATTTCACTTGTCCGCAATCCGCATTGTGCCGCAACAACTAGAATGGGATACAGTTCTGGTGCAAGTTCTTTTGATGTCTGAAGAATTATCTGAATCGTAGAATCTGGAATTGGAGCTGGAGGAGTTCTTCTTTCAGGGCTCATGGACTGTAATAATGTTCTTGGAAGAATTCGATCCGTTCTTCCATTTGGAATAATCCCACATTCTTCTAAATAAACAAAGAATGTTTTTATATTATAATAGTAGCTTCTCGCCGTAGAAACTGACATAAGCTGTTTTTGGATTGCTGGAAAAATAATTTGCTGAAAAAAATAAATCATTTGTAACCCTTCCACTTCTGTAGCCTCTACCCTGCTTTCTTCACAGAAAAATAAGACATCATGGCGAATATGAGCAAATTGGGGATGGTCCGATAATTCTTCTAATAAAGCTCTTGTTTTAGGAGCGGTAAATGGATGGTCGGATTGTTGGTTTTTTGAGATTAATTTTGTTTTTGCCATAAGAAGCTCCTTTCTTGTTTGTTTTGGAGTTTGGGTTTTTGTGTGGTGGTGGGTGGCGTGTTTTATATTATATTGTTACACGTCATATTATTTTTAATTGTATTTTATCACAATTTCTTTTGTTTGTCCAGTATAATTTTCTATTTTCACAAAAAATAAGAGAACGATTGCCAGATTTTTTCTATCCAATCGTCCCCTAAATTAAATTTTTCTTTGATATTATCCAAAGAATCTTTGATATCCACAGTAAAATCCAACTACTCCAAGAAATAAAAGTATGGTTAATGCAGTTTCAAACTTTCCTCCGCTTCTTCTATCCAATAAACTATAACACTTCTTGGAAAACGGCCACGCCAATGGGATTCCCCTAGATGTAAACATATCTAAAAAGAGGTGTCCCACATATCCTACTACAATTCCAAATCGAGCTGCCATAATGTAGGGGCTTCCTGTTTGCATGGACCAATACCACATTCCTACATATAGGAATGCCAAGGCCAAAAGAGAATGGAAAAATGTTCTATGCCCAAATATTTTTTGAAATAAAATAGAAAATGGTTTTAACAGTTTTCCGATTACACTCGTAGGAACATCAATATCTGGAAGTAAATTTCCAAGCACACAAGTTCCTACTGCTACTGCTGTAGGAACAATTGGCACTCCTCCTACATATTCGTGATATAAAACTAGACCTCCACATAATCCTCCAAATATAAGATGATTTTTTCCTGTCATAATTACTACCAAAATGCAGCTAATTTTTGCTGTTACTTCCCTTTCTCAAATACTCTTTTGTTTTACTGCCCTTTAGTATACCTCTTTTCGACAATTTTGTCACTGACTTTCTAACTATTTAGTTTCTTTTTGCTTTTACTCCAACGGTTCCAACCCTTCTTTTGTAAATTCATAAATCCGATCACAGACTTCTTCTATATAAACTCTATCGTGAGAAACACTAATAATAGCTCCTGGGAATGCCCGTAACGACTTTCGGATCACTGGATTGGAAAGTGGAGAAAGATTTCTCGTCGGCTCATCTAAAATCAATACATTACATCCCAATAAACTCATTTTTAATAAAAATAACTTTGCCTTCTGTCCTCCCGAAAGTTCTAATATCGCATGATCCATTTCATCTGGTGTATATTTCATACTTCCAAGATACGTGCGAATTTGTGTCAATTCTTCCTTTTCACCAGTAACGGATAAATACTGTACTGGTGTTTCGTTTTGATTGAGCTGTTCTTCATAATTTTGAGGCATATATCCCACCGTTATATCCGTCCTGCTAAAAAGAGTTTCGGCGATTTTCTTCAATAATGTCGATTTACCAATTCCATTTTTTCCTACAATTACTACTTTTTCCGTTCCAACTACTCGCAAAGAAATATCATTAGCAAGTATCGTTTCGTTACAAGTTAATTGATCTAAATGGAAATCTAAAACTGTTTTTCCGTTTGGAATACTGCTCGCTTTTTCAAATTTTATAAAAATGGCATCTTCGGTATCTGGAACTTTTACTCGATCCTTCCATTCCCGTTCATATCTTCGTTCCATTGCCTTTACCGCCTTCATTTTTCGCTTCAGCATCTTTCCTGCATGAGGAGACTGACGAGAAACGCTGCTTTGAGCATGTTCTACTTTTTGCTGCACTCTTTGAAAACGTTCCTGTTGTTTTTTTCTCTCTCTTTTCTGATTTCCTGCTTCTTGTATTTGCTTATCTAAATTCATCTGCCTATTTGCAATATATTCCGAATAACGCATCCGTACCACCGTATGTTTTGGCTTTGTCTTTCGGACTATTTGCTCTAAATGAATAATCATGTTAGCAGTCTGCTCAATTAGAATTTCATCATGCGAAACATATAAAATTGGTTTGGTGCATTGAGACATCCATTGTTCCAACCACTCCAATGTGTTCAAATCAATATCATTCGATGGCTCATCTAGTAAAAAGGCATCTGGCTTTGCAATCATCAATCGTGCCATTTGTATCTTTACTCTCTCTCCGCCAGACAATGTACCTAATTTTTGTTCTGAAAAGAATAATTCCATTGGAATATCCAGCTCTTTTGCATAATTTGCTAATTCCGCCGGTGAAGTATCCCAGAACATCTCTTCTTTCGTACAAAATTCATAGACCGATAATTCTCTTTCCCAATCCTCTAATTCCTGAGCCAGATAACCTACTTTTTCTTTTACTACTTCACCTGTCCATTCTGCATAACCTTCTATTTTCTTTGGATCTGCAATCCATTTTAAAATTGTAGATTTTCCATTTCCTTCTTCTCCAATTATGACAGCACAATCTCCAGGTTGCAGAGAAAAACTAAGGTTTTCTACGAGCAATCTCAAATCTTTCTTATGTGTAATGGTTAAATTTTTAATTTGCATTGCGTCCTCCTATAAAAAACAAAGACCTATTTTCTTTGAAAAACAGATCTTTTTATCCTTGTTTGCCTATTCGGATGCTCAACAAATTCCATTGTTACCAAAATAAGAACCTAGTAACTCTTGCTAGTTCCACCAAAAAGAATATTTCAAAATCTGTTTTTCAAATAAAAGAAAATCTCACTGGAAGTTTCTTTTTTACATTACAATAATCTAAAATCACCTTGCATTCTACAAAAACGATTTTTAAATTATAATTGAAAAACAAATTATTGAAACATTCTTTCACCTCTTTCTTTTTTGCTTTTTCTACTTTAACATAGTCTTTCCCAATTGTAAAGACTTATCGGAATCAAATTTTCATTTCTTTTCTTACTCAATTGAAATCACTTCTAAGTCATCTGGAACAAAAGCTTTTCCACGAAACACCGTCTCTAATTCCTTTAAATATAATGTCTTTCTATTTTTAATATTTTTATCTTCGGTATGATACAAGATTAAATGGGATACTTGAAGATCGGATGCTACTTTTCCAGCATCCATAACCGTACTATGATGTTTTTCATGGGGTTTAAATAATTCCTTTTGGCTTTCTAAACAGAATGCTTCACTCATCAGCCAGTCACTTCCTTCTACAAATTTACTACAACTTGGATGATACGGCTCATCTCCAAGGCAAGTGACTTTTTTTCCATCTGGCAATTTGGCAGAAAATCCAAACTGTTTCATTTTAGTAGAATGGATATCAAAAAATGTTATTTGCATTCCAATTGCAGTGATCTCTGTTCCGCTTTCCACTTCACGAATCATAATTCGATCGCCAATATAGTTTAAAAACTTTTGTTTCAATGTCAATTGACAAAAAGTCTTAAACACTTCTGCTGCCTCTTTATGACAGTATATTTCAAATAATCCTTCAAATTTTTCTGCTTCCATCATGGACGCAATCTTTCTGACAACCCAAATCCCTCCCAATATATGATCGGTATGACAATGGGTCAAAATCATTTGGTGTATTCGATCGTATGGAATCTTTGCCTCTTCCATCTGCTTTAAAATTCCATTGCCTCCTCCAGCATCAACTAATAAATAATCTGTTCCATCACTCATTACAAAGCAAGTATTGTAGCATTTTGTTACCATTGCATTTCCAGTACCTAACATAATAATCTTATATTGACTCATTTTAGCTCTCCTGTTTCTTACAAAAATACCGATTCTATTAATTTTTTTGTATAATCATCTTTTGGGTTTTGAATGATACAATCTGGTGTTCCTTCTTCCACAATTTTCCCCTGATACATTACTAACACTCGATCGCAAAGATTTTGCACAACTCCCAAATCATGGGAAATAAACAAAAGGGAAAGTCCCATTTCTTGTTTTAATTTTTTTAAAAGTGTTACAATCTGAGCTTGAACCGTCACATCCAATGCACTCGTTGCTTCATCACAAACAATCAATTTTGGAGCAATTGCCAAAGCTCTAGCAATTGCTGCACGCTGGCATTGACCACCGCTTACTTGATGGGGATATCGTTTGGCATATTCTGGAGCAAGTTCTACCATCTGCAAAAGTTCTATCATTCGTTTCTGTGCTTCTTTTTTGGTCATCCCATGATTTCTCATACTCTCCATAATTCCGTCTCCCAAACTACGTCTTGGATCAAAGGAATCTTGAGGCATTTGAAAAACCATCTGAATCTTTGTATAAAATTCTTTTCGCAGTTTTCCTTTTGCAAAAATGTATTCGATTCCATCCAAAAAAACGTTTCCTGCATCTGGATGGATAAGCTGAGTAAGGATTTTCGCAGTTGTAGTTTTTCCTGATCCACTCTCACCTACAATTGCTACGCATTCACCCTTTTTTATACAAAAACTAATCTGATCCACTGCTGTAAATGGAACTTTATTTTTATAAAACACCTTTGTTACATTTTTTACTTCTAATATTGTTTCCATATTTTTATTATCCTCTATTGATACACAACACGGAATGAATTAACTTTTTTGTATACGGATCTTGTGGATTGGAGAAAATTTCTTCTTTTGTACCATATTCCACTAGTCTTCCTTGATACATAACCGCAATACGATCTGCCATAAATTTTACCAAGCCAATATTATGTGTCACAATAATAATTGCAGTTCCAAATAGATCTCTCATTTTCATCATTTCTCTCACTACTTGAGCCTGAATCGTAACATCCAGAGAGCTAGTTGGTTCATCCGCTAAGAGTAAATTTGGTTTCAAGATCATAGCCATCATAATCCCTATCCGTTGGTTCATACCACCAGATAATTCAAATGGATAACTCTTTAAAATCCGTTCTCCATCTTTCAGATTCATTTTATCGAATAAATCCAATGCTCTTTTTTTTATTTCTGCACGACTTATAGACTCGTGTGCGAAAACCATTTCATAAAGCTGCTTTTCAATACTGCGCACAGGACAAAGGGAAGCTGCCGTATTTTGAAAAATCATTCCGATCTCTGCACCCCTCAATTTTCTAAGTTGTTTTTTCCTCTGATGCACAAGCTCCATTCCCTTATAGGAAATACTGCCATTTGTTATCATACCGTCCCTGCCAAGCAGTCCTGTAATGGACTTAATCAATGTACTTTTCCCGCTGCCAGACTCTCCTACAATTCCCAATATTTCACCAGAATTTACTTGGAGTGTTATATCATGTACTACTGTTTTTGCCTGATATCCAATTTCTACTTGCTGTATATCCAATAATGGCTGTTTCATCGTTTCATCCTTTCTCACTCGTACGCCAAATCAGCGGTAATCTCATAATAATCCGATGGATGTGCTTGAAAACCTGTTATATTTTGTTTCATAACAAATGACATTTTCAAATGGGACGCAAAGATAAATCCACAATCATCTAACAGAATCTGCTGCATTTTCACTGCTAATTCTGCACGCTGTGTTGGATCAAACGTTTCGTGCAGTTGAGCCTCTAAATTTTCTAATTCTTCATTATAATAGTTTCCTCGATTTTTCGCAGAATCTTTTAAACAATGGGTTGTGAAAAAATATTCTGGATCTCCTGTTGGAGCTGTTACAAATGCACTTGCAAAAACATCCCATTCTCCGTTATCCAAAAAATCCTTTGTATTTTGCGTATTGTTTACCCTTACTTCAATGCCAATTTCCTTTAACGTCGCCTGTACTGCTTCTGCCAACAAAGGAAGTTCCTGACGTCCTGGATAAGTCAGCCATCGAATGATTAAATTTTCTCCATCCTTATCCACATACCCATCTCCATCTGTATCGGTCCAACCTGCTTCTTCTAACAAGCGTTTCGCTTCTTCTGGGTTATATTCCAAATCATTTACTTGATCATCCCCAAATGAAAAGTTGGAAGGAAATGCTCCTACCGCTGGAGTTCCATTTCCATTTAATAAATGACTGGCAAATGCCTCTTTGTCAATGCCCATTGCAATCGCTTTTCTTACATTGATTTCTTTCAACGCTGGGGTATCATAGTTGATCTGTGCAAAAAACGTTCGGGACGTATCTGCGGAACTAATCTTATAATCTGCATTATTTTGGAACAGAGACAAACTTGCATATGGAAGTCCTTGAACTGCATCTAACTCTCCCGACTGCATTGCCATTGTCAATGTATCACCATCGACAATTTCTTTCACATTTACCTTGTCCATCTTCACTTCGCCATTCCAATAATTTGGATTTTTTTCCAAATTAATTTCAGTATCCGTTACTTTTGTAGCAATAAAAGGTCCTGTTCCTGCTACATTTTTCTCTTCTGTAATTCCATACTCCATATCAATGATTGCACCATAGGGATCACTCAAATAATTCAGAAGCGCTGGAACTTTTTCCTCAGAAGTAATCGTTACCGTCTGTCCTTGTGCGGTTATCTCTTTTATTTTTAAATCGCCAGGTGCACGATCATGTACTTCAATCAAATGTTCCAAACATTCCTTTACTGCCTGGCCATCGAGACTGCGTCCACTAGAAAATGTTATATTTTCTTTTAATTTTATCTCTACCGTATATTCATCGATTTGCTGATAGCTCTCTGCCAGCCATGGTTCTAATTCCATATTCTCATTAAATTTAAAAAGGGTCTCTGCAACTCCATAACGCACCGCAGACCATCCAGAATAATCTTCATGTGGATTCAAACCAGTATTTCCCATTTCCACCCCATAGGCAGTCGTTCCATAATTAAATACCTTTTCTACTGCATTATTTTCTGAACTTTGTTCTGCTCTTTCTGAGTTTGCACATCCAGATAGCATCAACATAATTACTGCCATCCAGATAGTGATTTGAGTCAACCAGTTATATCTTTTTTTCTGCATTTTTTTCTCCTATTCTATCCATTTACTTTCTTTTGTTTTGGATCGAGTACATCACGCACCGTATCTCCAAGCAAATTAAACAATACTACTGTAATGAAAATTGCAGCTCCAGGTGCCAGTATGACCCATGGAGCCGTTTGAATCATACTTCTTCCATTACTCATCATAGACCCCCATTCTGCCGTTGGCGATGCAGCTCCAAGTCCTAAAAAAGAAAGTCCTGCAAGTTCCATTATCATTGTCCCAATATCCAATACTGCTGTTATAAGAACGGAACCGATAATATTTGGTAAGATATGTCTTATCATAATTGCCCCCGTGCTAGAACCAGCCAACCGAGCTGCTGCGATATAATCCATATTTTTCATCATAATCACTTGACTTCTGGAAAGTCTCGCAAACTTCGGCCAAGAGATACAAGCCAAGGCAATAATTGCATTCAGAATTCCTCCTCCTGTTACTCCTGCAACTGCAATTGCAAACACCATTCCAGGAAAAGCCAAAAAAATATCTGCGATTCTCATAACAACTGAATCCAAAATACCTCCATAATAGCCACAAACCATTCCTATCGCAGTTCCAATTACAGTTATAAAAGCCACCAGGAAAAGAGCCGAATAAATTGTCGTTTGAGCTCCCATAATCACTCTAGATAATAAATCCCTTCCATATCGATCCGTTCCAAGTATATGTACACGATCTGGCGGCTGCAATGCATTGTTTAAATCTTGTTCATAGGGATCATAAGGAACTAGGTAGGAAGCCAATGCAGCAACTATCAACAATCCTAGTACGAATATGAATAAAACAATCAATTTTAGTTTTGTATTATTGCGTACTTGTTTTTGCAACTTAGCATTCCTCCTTACGAATTCTTGGATCAAAATAATGATAAATAATATCCGTAACTAAATTGACCATTACATAAATAATCGCCATCCAAATTACATAGGCTTGAATCACGGGATAATCCCTCATTGTAATCGCATCCACTGCCATTTTTCCTACTCCATCCCACATAAAAATCGATTCTACAATTGCGGTACCACCTAAGAGAGATCCAATTGATAAAGCAAGTAATGTAATAATCGTAAGCATGGATGCTTTCAACACACTAAAATATAAAATTCTTTTCTCACTTACTCCTCTGGAACGTGCTCCTAGTACATAATCTTTATTCCACTCTTCCAATACCGTTGCTCTTATTTGTCTCGTATATTTGGAAGCCATTGCGATCGCAAGTGTGAACGTAGGTAAAACAATACTTTTCCACCCCTGCGTATTGCCCATGACAGGAAACCACTGAAGCTTTAATGCAAAAAAATAAATCAATAATAGCGATACAAAGAAATTTGGAAGAGAATTTCCAATAAAACTAAAAAACCGTATGATATAATCCAAAATACGATTTTGTTTTACTGCCGCTAATATTCCCAAAGGAACAGAAATCAGTACCGTCAACAAAATCGAAGCGACCGTCAAATAAATCGTTGCTGGCAGTTTTGATAAAAAAGTAGAAAAAACTGGCTTTCCTGAAATATAAGATTCTCCCATATCTCCAGTTAGCATATTTTTAAGCCAAATTCCATACTGTTCTAACAATGGTTTATCCAACCCTAATTCTCTTCTCACTTCCTCTTTCGCTTCTTCTGATAAAATTCCTCCTGTATTCTGTTCCATTACATCAATCGCATCCGCAGATGCAATATGCATCAAAAGAAAAGAAAGCAATGTAATTCCAATTAAAATAGGAATCAGTTGAAGGAGCCGTTTCAAAATATAATGTTTCATTCCATCATTCCTTATTCATTTATATTCCCTGTATTTTTTCTTACTCTACCAAAAGAAAGAAAACGTCGCAAGCCCCCCAGGGGGATTACGACGTTATCCTCTGCCATTTTTGTTTTATCCATTTTATTTTTATTCCTTATTTTCTGCTGCATTATGTATTGTATTTACTAAAGTTCGTATCTCTACCATACATCTTTCAACATACTCTTTTGAAATATCATTCTGTTCTGCATTTGTATGCCTACGATCCAACTGATGTGCAATCTGATTTCTACGATGAAATAATTCTCTTACAATTTGCTTTCCTGAACGATAATTGGAATCGAATTGTTTTGGAAATGCCGATGAAAAGATTTCTTCTGCACTAAGTCCCATTAAATTTAACTGATCTTTCATACTTTCATAAGAAAGAAAAACTTCACGACTGAATTTTTGATTTACATATTCCACAAACCAAGTGACCGATTCTGGGTTTTTAATACACTCCTCTAATTTTTCCATAGAAATCTGAAAATTCTTATATTTTTCGCTTTTACTCTATTCTCCGCTAAACATACGATTCATAGCATATTTACTCAATTCATGAAGATAAAAGTCGAGCACTCCTTCCAAAAAAACGATTTGTGAACGCCAAATATTCTTACAATCACTCAAACATCCTTCTTCTTTCATTTTTTCCGCAATAGCAAACTGCTGTTCAATTGACTGCATACTATCCTCAAAATGCTCTTTTATTTGAATCAACTCAAATTGAATAACTGGTTCAATTGACTGCTTTTCACGAGTATCTTCATTACGGGGAGTTAATGATAGATTTCTAGTTGCCATTTTCTACTTCTTCTGAGAATTCCTGAATGATATTCGCTAAATTTTCATTTAACATAGGAATTGCACCATATTTCCCCGCAATATATCCTTTTCCTATGTTTTCATCTTTGCGAACATTTTTTATCTCAGCCAGCGAGTAAAGATCGGTTTCTCTCGTGTCTCTTGTTAATTCAGTAAACCAAATTTGATCTCTCCGAAACAAGTCCAGACTTAACACACTTGTATCATGAGTAGTAAAAATCATTTGAGCAGAAGGAGTTCTGTTCAATTTCCGAAACAAATTCACTAACCCATACATAATTGACTCATGGAAATTTGCTTCTAATTCATCACAAACAAGAACCTTTCCATTTGAAACAATATCAATCATAGGACAAATAAACTCAAATAATTTTCGTATTCCTGTAGACTCCTCAGACATTAAATCTACCTCAAACTGATCATAAACCACTTTTGCAGTCACACTATTCGTTACCTTCCTTACAAGAATTGTTTTAAATTCTTCCGATAAAAAGGATGGTAATTCGGACTCTTTTAACGTTTTTTGGTCAACTTTAATAATAATATCCTTTATCCCAGTATCAAGACTTTGCATAAAACGAATGGCAGTTTTCTTAATATTTTCGTTTTCATGCATCTGACGTAACGAATACTCCATCCAATTATCAATTCCCAATCCGCTATAAATCACTAATTCATCTTTAAAGAATCGAAACGAAGCTTCTACTTCCCTTACATTGCTGAAATTTGCCGCACAGGAAAGAAACAATCGATTTGGTTTTAAAACATCTTTGCATGAATCAAAACGACCTTTAAATTGATTTCCCTCTGTATATCCTTCTGCACTTCGTTCAAATATCTTCACCTGTTTTCCATTTGGAAAATAATAGAGATATTCGTCTACAATTAATGTCTTACATAAAGTAAATCCATAGGCATAACGAACATTCTTTGTAACAAATTGTAACGTGTACTCACTATCTCTCTCAATTCCCAATAATTTATGTGGTATCTGACGAATTCCATCTCCAGGCTGATGCCGAATACTTTGCACAACCAGATTTTTTACAAAGGAAATCGCATCAATTAAATTACTTTTTCCCGAACCATTCGCTCCATAAATCACCGCACTTTTTACAATACGGTTTCTTTCAAACAATATTAACTCTTTATTATGTGAATTATCTTTTCCTGCAAGTGTAGAAAAAACAATTTTTTCTCCTATCGATTTATGATTGGAACAAGTAAATTCTAACAGCATAAATCTTCCTCCCTCCAGATCTATACTTATAATATCATGAATTTCTCCGTTTTTCAATTCCATTTTGTTGTTTTTTCTCAACTTTTTACATTTAAAACATTAAAATTGTCATTTAAATTCAAAATTTCCTATTTTTGGGCAGCAATACTATAATATTCTATTTGTTTCATCCAGCGCTGTGCAAGTGAACTATGGAGTTCTTCTCTTCTTTGCTCGAGAAATCCTTCCTTTCTTTTTGCCCAGTAATGAATAATCCGTTCCTTTTTCTGATCAAATGGATATCTTCCCATTTTATATTGTACTTTAAAGACTCTTCTGTTTTCTGTGTGCATTGACATCACCTCTTTCTTTTTATTCCAGCATACTTTGCTGTTACAAACAAAAATAATAAAATGCCATGAAACCATCACGAAAACATGATACCTCCATGGCATATCTATTTTGTTTTTGTTCTAAGTTTGCTTAGAACATTATGTATAGGATAACACATCTACCCTAGTTTAAGTCAATAGAATTTTTAAAAATTTTATTTTCTTCTAATACGATCTTTAATTTTAATATATTCCAAAATCAGGTCAACGGTTCCCTCTATACCCAATCTTGTACTATTCAAACAAAGGTCATAGCTTCCTACATCTCCCCATTTTTTATTGGAATAATAATTATAATAGTTCGAACGCTTCTTGTCCGTCTTTATAATCGTATCTTTTGCTTTCTCCTTTGTCATATCGTATAACTTAGAAATTCGTTCTATCTTTGCATCCATATCGGCACTGATAAATACTGACGTCCTATTTGGATGATCTGCAAGTGCATAGTCCGCACAGCGTCCTACAATAATACAGCTCTCTTCTTCTGCTAGTTTTTTAATTGTATCGAACTGAGCTAAGAATACTTTATGATTTAATGGCATATCCAAAAAAGAAGAAGTTGTATATCCCATAGAATAAGTATCCATAACGAGGGAATATAAGAAACTGTTCGTCGGTCTTTCATCATGAGTTTCAAATAATTCCTTGCATAGTCCACTTTGTTTTGCTGCTAATGTAAGAAGTTCCTTATCGTAACATTTAATATTTAGTTTTTCAGCTAAACGATTTCCGATCTCACGACCACCACTGCCGCATTGTCTTCCAATTGTAATAATGAGATTACTCATAAAATCACTCCTTTCAAGATTGAATCTTCACCTTTGCAAAAATACCTTTGAATCTTTCTAGAAAATAAAGTAATTATAGTAAAATTCTGCAACTTTTCTGATTCAAATTGGATTTTTCAAATCTAATTGTTATTATTATATAACATTTACACAAAATTTACAACATTTTTTTATTAAAATCCTCTTTCCTGTCATTTACAACAAACATAAAATTATAAGAAAGATGACATTCCAAAAAGTAAATGTTAGCAAATAGCGTCTTTTTTGCTGTGGATATTTCATAGCCACTTGTTTATAAGAAATCAAACTTGCCATAGAAGCGATTAATGTTCCAAGCCCTCCAATATTAGTTCCGATAATCAGTTCTTTTATATTATCCGTATAGCCGGACAATAATAATGCCGCTGGAACATTACTAATTATTTGACTAATTCCAATGGAAATCATACGTTCTTGTTTTTCTATCATATGAATAATTAATTCATGCAAGCCTTCCATTCGATTCATATTTCCAATAAAGATAAAAAAACAAACAAACGTCAGTAAAAGAGCATAGTCTATTTTCAAGAAAAGCCGCCCATCCTTTAACCAAATACAAACCGTTATAATTCCAAGTAAAATCACTCTAGGTATAACGCCTGCTACAGATAATAAGCATAAAAAAAATAGTAACAAATATTCATATATTTGTCTCTTTATTTTTTTTCGCTGTTTTTGTAGCTGTATATCTATTCGATTTTTTTTATATCGAATGAAAATCACAATAAATAATAAAATCGCAGAAGCTAGTGTATAAGGTAATGTTAAAAGCAAAAATTCTTGCAGACTATATTCAGAAATTGAGAATAAGTAAAGGTTTTGAGGATTCCCAATTGGAGTCAGCATACTTCCAAGATTTGCAGCAATCGTCATCAGCGTTATTGTAATACATAACATAGATGACAAATGGATCATTTCCAATATCAACAGCCCAAATGGTATAAATGTAATGAGTGCTACATCGTTTGTAATAAACATACTGCTAAAAAAGCATAAAGATACAAGCGTAAAAATGATGCCCCGTTCGGTTTTTACTTTACTTAAAATCCTTTCTCCAATCTCCTGGAAAAAGTCTTGTTCCTTCAATCCCTGCACAATTAACATTAAACAAAATAATAGAATCATTGTATTAAAATCAATATAATGAATATATTGGCTGTCTGGATGAATGATCAA
Source organism: Candidatus Fimimorpha faecalis (assembly GCA_018712075.1). Classification (GTDB taxonomy): domain Bacteria; phylum Bacillota; class Clostridia; order Lachnospirales; family Lachnospiraceae; genus Fimimorpha; species Fimimorpha faecalis. The sequence continues at coordinate 29,103 of DVHN01000016.1, read as the reverse complement.
ACAAGATAAACACGCTAAAAATAACGAAACGGTTAAAATTGTATCCTGTCGGAACGATGCCTTTATTTTCTGAATCATAGATTCCGTTGCTTCCTTTCCAAAATGATAAGTATCCTAATTTTTATTTGTTCCGAAGTATTGTTAACAATTTTTCAAAGTATTCTGGATGTTCTGCCTGAAACTCCATATATTCTCCTGTACGTGGATGTATAAATCCTAATACATAGGCATGTAAACATTGCCCTTGCAAGGAAAATGGTGATTTCGAAGGACCATATACAGCATCTCCAAGCAATGGATGACCAATACTTGCCATATGCACACGAATTTGGTGTGTTCTGCCTGTTTCCAGGCAGCACTCAATCCACGTATATTGACCAAATCGCTCCAATACCCGATAATGAGTGATCGCTTCTTTTCCATTTTTTCGGTTAATTGCCATTTTTTTGCGATCGGTTGGATGACGGCCAATTGGTGCTTCAATGGTTCCTTCTTCTTCTCTTAAATTTCCATATACAATTGCTTCATACCGCCGTGTAATACTATGTTCTTTTAACTGTGCTGCAATACTATTATGAGCAAAGTCATTTTTACAGGCAATTAGCACGCCCGTCGTGTCCATGTCAATGCGATGCACAATACCAGGGCGTAAAATGCCATTAATCCCCGATAAATCGGTACAATGATACAATAACGCATTGACCAATGTGCCGCTATAATGTCCCGCTGCTGGATGAACTACCATTCCTTTTGGCTTATTCACTAAAATCACATCGCTGTCTTCATATAAAATATCCAATGGAATTGGCTCTGGTACGATTTCTGGTTCTTGAGCTTCTGGAACAGAGACGTGGATTACGTCTCCTTCCATTACTTTATAACTTGGTTTCACAGTTTTTCCATTTACAACAATATCACCCGCTAAAAACCTCTTTTGTAAATAGGAGCGAGTAAATTCTTCCAATTGTTCTGCTAACATTTTATCAATTCGGCTGCCTGACTGCTGCTCTGTGACAATCCACTCTTGCATCCACAATTCCCCCTCATATTATTTTCTTCTTTAATACTTCAAAATCTTCATCTTTATAATAAAAACATATAAGAAGCGTTAACAAAACCATAGAAACTACAACGTAACAATCTGCCAAATTAAAGATTGGAAAATTAATTAATTTAAAATAAAGAAAATCAATCACATATCCATGGTAAATTCGATCAATAAAGTTTCCAACTGCCCCTGCGGCAACGAGTACTCCAACGATTCTAATTGGCAAATAACGTTTCGTATTTGGAATTCTTATAAGAACCCATAAAATTGCAATAAAGATAATACTTGTCATAGCAATGAGTAAAATTCGCTGATTTTGTAAAATCCCAAACGCAGCCCCATGATTTTCAAAATAATAAAATTCAAACACTCCGTCCCACAATACAAATGGATTGCTCTCTTTCAAATTTGTGGCAGCCATCCACTTCGTCCATTGATCCATTCCAACCAGACCAATAAATGCTATGATATTAATAATCCAATGTCTCAGTTTCATAAATAAATCCTTTCTGTCCCATCACTTCAAAACCGCAGACAGACCTTCCGCCATTTCTTCTTCTGTCACAGTACGATCAACGATTCCCTCTCCAATTGCTTTCAACAATATAAATTTAATCTGTCCTGCAATCATTTTCTTATCATTCTTTGTTGCATCCAATACTTCCTGTGCATTTAATCCATCTACGTCAATTGGAAGCTCAAATAATTGTAACAGTTCTTTCAACTCTTCCACTTGCTCTGCCGTCAGATATCCTCTTTTATAACTCATTTGAGCCGCTGCTACCATTCCAATTGCAACGCACTCCCCATGATATAGAGAAAAATCTTTTTTCTTTTCAATTGCATGTCCTAACGTATGTCCCAAATTCAAAAGAGCTCGTACACTACGTTCCAATGGATCTTCTTCTACAACAATACGTTTTGTATCACAGCTTACCGAAACCATATGAAGAACCGCTTCTGGATCTCGATTTTTGATTGCCTGTACATGCTGGCCAATCCACTGATAAAATTCTGGACGACGAATCAATCCATATTTAATTACTTCTCCCATACCAGACAAATAAACACGGGGATCCAACGTATCAAGTGTAGCTAAATTCATATAAACCAGTTTTGGCATACAAAATGCGCCTACCATATTTTTATATCGATCAAAATCAACCCCTGTTTTTCCTCCTACACTGCTATCCACTTGAGCTAATAATGTAGTAGGAATTTGTACAAATTCAATGCCTCGCAAATAAGTTGCTGCTGCAAATCCCGTTAAATCTCCAATTACACCGCCTCCAAGCGCCAGCAGCATATCGTTTCGATCAAATTTTTCTTCTATCAAAACGGTATACAAATCTGTTACAGTATCCAATGTTTTATATTGCTCCCCTGCTGGAAATGTAAATACAACTACTTTTCTCACTTGAGTTTCTAATAAATTTTTTACTTGATCTGCATAAAGCGGTCCGATTGTTGTATCAGTTACAATACAAATTCGCTTTTGATCTGCTCCAATTTTCTTCAATTCTGGAACTAACTGTTCAAATGAATGTTCCATTACAATATCATAAATTGCCGTCCCATTTTGATGTACCGTAATTCTATTTTCCATAATATACTCCTTTTCTTTTATTCATAAACACCTAATTTTACAAAATATCTGCCTTTCTTCGTCTGTTTTTCCCTTCCATAATAAGAAAACTTTCCAAATCCTCTTACAGAAACAATATCTCCTTCTTTTAACAGATAACTATTTGAGGTAATCATCTTTCCATTTACAAATACTTTTTCACCTGCAATAAGCCCTGTCATCTTCGTTCTGGATGTTCGGAAAGCTAATCCAATCACTGCATCCAAACGCTCTGAAGCAATACTTCCTCTTACTTCTTTTTGCTTTGGTATATATTCAAATGCTTGCATTGGAATTTTTTTACATTGAATTGACGTATGGCGCACTCGTTCCAAGTTCGTTACAATATAATCACTAATTTCTTCCATACAGATCACTTTACAGTTATTTTCCTCTAAAATCAAATCTCCCAGCTTACCTCTTGTAATTCCTAAATTTAAAATCGCTCCAAGGTAATCTCTATGAGTCAACGTCTCTGCAAACTTAGCACTACGTGGCTGAATTTCTACCACATCCAAAAAAAGATTTCTTCCTTCTCGTTCCGATGACTGATAATACAAAGGAGCCTGGGCAAAAAGTCCGGCTCCTATTGGTGAAAAATATACTTGTTTGCGTTCTGCTAGGGGATATCCTCCGTCAAGTACATATGTAACTGGCGGTAATTGATCTACAATGGAAAGAAACACATCTTGTTCATTTAAATTTAAGAAATTACTGAATACAGTACAATCTCTTTGATAAGCATTCTGCGCCAGATCCAGCAAATGCTTACATAAAATCTGTTCTTCCTTTGTCATACCTTTCTCTTATCTCCTACATAGTTAAATTTAAATTGGATAAGTTCACACTATCTCCCAGCAGATTAGTAAAATCCCCAGAAAGCTCCACATTCGCAGGAGTTACAATAAAGATTTTTTTGGAAATCTTTTGTAAATTCCCTCCCATTGTATAGCAGGCACCCGATGAAAAATCAATAATTCTCTGTGCTGCTTCAATATTCATACCTTCTAGATTTAATACTACACATTTACCATGCAGTAATACGTCCGCAATTTCACTTGCATCTTCATATCCCTTTGGCATAATCATGCATACTTCTGATTGATTTGAAATCGTCTTAGAAGAGGTTGTCGTTTTCATAGGCACCACCTTACTTGTTTTTGCTTTCTTTTTATCATCAATGGAAGTATTCTCTACCTGATTTTCTGACTTCATTTCTGATTTCGTCTGATAATTGGATTTGTTTGGATTTTCATAAGCATTACTTTCTTCTTCCTCAATCATATCCTCATCAAAGTCTTCTTCTTCAGGCATTAATTTTATCTTTCCTAAAAAATCATCAAAAAATCCCATTTCATTTCACTCCTATCTTTATTTTAGCGAGTACCAAAAATTCCAGTCCCCACTCTTACCATTGTTGCTCCTTCTTCAATCGCAACCTCGTAATCGCCAGTCATACCCATTGATAATTCTGACATACGTATATTATCAATGTTTTTCTTGTTAATGTCAACACACAATTGATGTAATTTCTTAAAATATATTCTATTTTCTTCTGGATCCGCTACAAATGGTGCAATTGTCATTAATCCTACTATTTGGATATTTGGAAATGCAGCAATTTCTCTCACTGCTTCTTCCACCTCTTCTTCCATAAATCCAAATTTGGATTCTTCCCTAGCAACATTGACTTCTAAAAGAATCTGAACCGTTACACCAGCTTTGACCGCTTCTTGAGAAATCTGTTTTGCTAGACGCACCGTATCAACAGAATGGATTAATGCTACTTTATCCACAATATACTTTACTTTATTTCGCTGCAAATGTCCAATTAAATGCCATTCCAAATTAGCTGGAAGCTGCGGTATTTTATCACAGAGTTCCTGCACTTTGTTTTCTCCAAACACAGTTTGGCCACATGCAATGGCCTCTTCAATCATAGAAACTGGTTTTGTTTTACTAACGGCAATTAATTTCACTTCGGAAGGATTTCTTCCTGCTCTTTCACAAGCCTGAACGATTTTTTGTCTTACTTCATTTAATTGTTCTTGTACCAAATTCAACACCTCTCATCTTTATAAAAAACCATTGCTTTATTCATACAAAATTGTTCCTTCTGTCGCTTGAGAAGCATCCAAAACAATTCTGTCATATGCACTAATTCCATTCGTACCACTGCTATTAACAATATAATATCTTTCGTCATCCGTTGTTCCAAGAATGTTTGCTGTTTGGAATACACAATACCCTTGATTTACATTGTATACTCCCGTCACTGCTGCGGTTTCCCCAATTGTGTATTGTTCTGTACTATCTGGCTTTCTAATAATATCTCCCTGTTGTATCTCATCAGAATCAATAAAATATTGTGTTTCCGTTTCTCCCATAATTGCAGCTGAAACGAATGCAGTGTTAGAACCATCTACCTGCTTATTGACACCGTTAACGGATTTTTCTCCGCCCTTTGTTAAATATTCTTTCGGAATTGCAAAGAAATTTTGCTCTAGTACGGCGGAAATTGGAACTTTTAATCCTGTAATCTCTTTTTCTACTATACTAAAATCGATATAACGCTGATCCAAGTAAGAAGAACCATACTTCGAAAGCCGAACAACTCCCATTTGCACATCGTCTGGAGAAGTAATAATGGAAAAAGCTCCATTCACACTTACCCCTATATCGTCCAATCTCACTCTCAAATACTGCTGTTCTCCATACAAAGCTTTATCTTCTTCAGAAATCGGAAATGTAATAACAAACGAATCATCTGCAATACATTTATAGGCAAATTGACCCGCTTCTTGAAATTCCCCTGGCTGAGAGATTTCTTTTTTCCAGTTTCTTTGATCCAAACAATCCATTGTTACACTCTCTGGAGTCAAATCTCCATAATTATCCGTCTGATACATAATAAATCCACTGGAGGAAGCCTTTATTTCTGTAAAACCAGCTGCTGCACCTTGTGCTTCTAACTGTTCCTTTGCGGAAACATTTAACATCTCCATTACACTTGCATTAATATAGTATTTTTGTTCCGATATTTCCTCCATATCCATAGCGGAAAAATTTTGGCTAGCAGTTTCTAATGCCGACTTAATCGAAGCAAGCGCATCTTCATTCATCTCCACTCCATTGGCATAAATCCCAGCAAGCAATTTTGAATATTCTCCTGTTGTGTCAATCGTCATTACAGTAGAGCCGATTCTTACTTTTTTTCCCTCTCGGATATAATAATTTGTGTATCCAGCTGTATCCATATAATAATTTGTCTCTGTTCTTGTTATAATACCCGTATAAGATGAATCCACAGAACTTGTAATCGGAGGTTCCACCTCAAAAACTTGTATATTGTTTTGAGTTAGATAACCAACAAGCTGTACAACTAAATAAACTAGAATCGCACCAAACACAACCGTTATAAAATGGAACCGAGAGGGTCTCTTATATTTTACAACCTTATTACTTTGCGGTTTCATGAAACTCCTCCATTATTACCTATGTACTTAAAAATAATTTTTTATTTTTGCACTTATCTTATTATATATGTTTTTTTTCCATCTGAAAAGGGGTTTCACAAAATAATACAGAATTTTTTGGAAATATTTAACATAATAAGATGGCAATATTCATGAAACACTACTAAAAGAAACAAGAGTGAGCGCCAAATGATTTTTCAAAGGCAGCTTATTCTCTTTTCAAGTAAATTCATCACATAGGAGGTTACTATGAATTCAAATGGATTAGATTACACTGCACTCGCCATTACAATTATTGGAGCTATCAATTGGGGATTAATTGGATTCTTTCGATTTAACCTTGTTTCATTCTTATTTGGAGATATGACCTGGCTTTCCCGTATTATCTATGGATTAGTTGGAATCTGTGGTCTGTATCTTATCACGTTATTTGGTCGTTTAAATCGTTCAAAAGACTAATCATTAAGTAAGGAAAACTACTATATCTCTTTTGCATAAGCGTTGAAAAAGGGACTGTCACTGAACTACGGTTTCAGGACAGCCCCTTTGATCTTTATTATAAGGAGATAACGATATGTTTTTTGATCTCATCTGACATGTCTATTTCATCGAGAGATATACTTACTACAAAGTTCACATTATATTTTTCACTAATTTCATCCAATGTAGTAATAGCTTCTGTAATATCCTTTCCTTCTAAATTTGACAGTTTCAAGAAACTATCTAAGTACATTTGCTCTAAGTCATGATCTTGAGAAATAATACCACAGATAAATCCTAAGAAACCTTCGTAGCTTGTAATTGGATACTCAGAAACGTTTATTAAACGAACCTTATTGCTTAATTCGTACATATGCTTTGCGCTTTTATCTAAGTAAACAACGGAACCTTCTGCTTCTGTAACTGCCTTGTTTACTTTATCTAACAGATATTTTGTTTTACCTTTACCTTTTTTTCCTGAAATAATTTGAACCATGTCGATTCCTCCTTATGTGTTTATTATATTATGTAATTTTAAAATATAACAACCCATAGCTGTCAGTAAACTTAACAGCTATGAATTAATTCTCTATATTAATTATAGTATGAATTGCAAAAAATCGCAAGATTTTTTTTAAATTTTTTGTAAAAAAAGCTTATTTTTATTTCTATTATTGATTATTTATAAGCCTCTCTCCATTCTAAATCACCACGTTCCAAGGAGCGAATTAAAAGCTCTGCTGTGGCAAGATTCGTAGCTACAGGAATGGAACGATCGTCGCATAACATGAGTATATTCTTAATATCTGGCTGTGGTTTTACTGCCTCTGGATCTCTTAAAAAGATCATTAAATCTAATACATTATTTTCAATCTGAGCTCCAAGCTGTGCATCTCCTCCCAAATTTCCTGCCAGAAATTTATGAACATTCAAATTTGTAACTTCCTCAATCAATCTTCCAGTCGTCCCTGTTGCATATAAATTATGCTTGCTTAATACACTGCGATATGCTACACAAAAGTTTTGCATCAACTTCTTCTTCGAGTCATGAGCCATAAGTCCAACGTTCATACATTACCTCCTATTTAATTCTAATCTTCCTCTTTGTAAGCCAACATTTAGTACAAAGCCAATCATCATAAAGGAACTCACAAGAGAACTCATTCCTGCACTCACAAATGGAAGCGGAACCCCTGTATTCGGCAATACTAAAGTAGCTACTCCAATATTAATAAAGCTTTGTACTCCCAGCAATGCGGCAATACTACACCCAATGATTACTCCTCCGACATAATTTGTCACTCTGGAAATACGAATACATTCATATACGATCAATCCAATTAAAGCAATAATTAAGACGGAACCAACAAATCCTAATTCTTCACCGACTACAGCAAAAATAAAATCGCATTGCTCTTCTGAAAGGAAATTTCCGTTCTTTACTGATTCATAGGTCGTCGTGTTCAAACCTTTTCCAAAAAACTGTCCACTTCCTATTGCCATAATAGAATTTGTCTGCTGATAAACCAAATCTCTATGCTCACTCGGAAAAAAGAAAGCATTAATACGATTTAATTGATGTGGTCTTAAAATATTTTTTTCTACCAAATCATTTAATATCGCCTGATCTGGTTGATATACTGCAAATAACAGCAAAACTGCCAAAACAGCAACAACTATGGAAACACCGTAAACCCATCTGGAACTAATTCCACCTAGATAAAGCATAACGATTACAGTTACAAATATTACAATCGTGGTAGACAATGCTGGCTGTACTAAAATTAATAAACATGGAACTGCTGCAATCGCAAGATATAATAATAAAATGGGTATTGTACTAATTTTATCTCGAAATCGACATAAAAATGCAGTTCCAACTAAAATGACCGCAATTTTAGAAAACTCTGATGGCTGAATTGTTCCAAATCCTGGTACAGAAATCCATCGTCTCGCTCCCAAATAAGTCGTTCCAGCAAATTTTACATAGATTAACACCGCCACATTCAAAATAAATATAAGCGCTGCAAACTTTAGTATCTTTTTATAATCAATCAATGAAATAACTACCATACTAATTAATCCGATGATAACTCCCAGAATTTGCTTTTGTGTTGTATCCAAAAGACCTTCTTCCACTTCGTTTACTGTAGCACTATGGACCATTAATACTCCAATGATACTAAGCAGTAATACATATACAATTAGCCGGAAATCATAGTTTTCTATTTTATATCCTAGTTTTCTAAATATTTTCTTCATAATCATCCTGTCCAATATCAGTGGAGAGATGACGATGGTTTCCTTCCTCTTATCGGAATATTGGCATATAGCGATTGAGTTTTCCCACCAATATCTCCATCTGTTTCATTTTTTGTAATTCGGATATCAAATCCTTCTGTATCAATCAACATATATTTTGATATTACTTGAATAATATCATTTTTTAACATCTCCATCACTTCAGGCGAACAATCGACCCGTTCGGAGACTAGGAGTAATTTCAGTCTGTCTTTTGCAATCGTACCAGAAGTCTGTTTCTTCGGTGTATGAGTCATAGGACTGAACCCCCTTTTTATTTTTTATTAAAAATACTTCCAAGTTTTTTAAAAAATCCTGGCTTTACATCTAAATTCAGCATTTCTACATTTTCCCCCATAATACGACGACTGATATTTAGAAATGCCTGTCCAGCCAATGTGTTTCCTCCAACAAGCGAATCTCCATTATTTGTAGCAATAACTACATGTTCATCGTCTGGAATCGCTCCTATAATATTAATCGATAAAATATCCATGACATCGTCAATGGACATCATATCTCCTCGTTTTACCATATCCATTCGGATACGATTCAATACCAAATCAATTGGATGAATTTGTGCTGCCTCTAACAAACCAATAATCCGATCTGCATCTCGAATTGCAGATACTTCTGGTGTTGTAACTACAATCGCCCGATCTGCCCCTGCAATTGCATTTTTAAACCCTTGTTCAATGCCTGCTGGACAATCCAACAATACATAATCAAACTCCTCTCTCAATTCATCGGTAAGCTTTTTCATCTGTTCCGGTGTCACTGCCGATTTATCTCTCGTCTGTGCCGATGGAAGAAGAGCTAAATTAGGATAGTTCTTGTCTTTAATTAAAGCCTGTTTAATCCGACAATTCCCCTCCACTACATCTACAAGATTATATACAATTCGATTTTCCAATCCAAGCACAACATCTAGATTTCTCAATCCGATATCTGTATCAATTAATACGACCTTATTTCCTAGCTGTGCCAGGCCAGTTCCAATGTTTGCAGAAGCGGTTGTTTTCCCTACTCCGCCTTTTCCAGACGTAATTACAATTACTTCACTCATGTCTTACTCCTCCTGGATTTTGGTTTTGGCTTTTAATACATGACCAACGGTCGAATACGAATGCTGCCTTTTTCAATTCTGGCGATTTGAGGTCCGCCTATTTCAGATGGCAGTCTGGCTGCTGGAAGTATTACATTGCCAATCTTTAAATGGGTTGTTTCCATATCAAGTGCAGCAATAAATGCTTCCTTTTTTCCTCCTGCCCCTGCATAGGCAGCTCCTTTTAAGGAACCTAAAATCACAATATTTCCTCGGGCAATCAATTTGGCTCCACTTTGTATGCTTCCCAGCACAACAATACTGGACTCCGACTCTACAATCTGACCAAAATGTAGGGTACCTTTATAAAATTGTCCTTTATTCCCTAAGTAACAATCATCTAAAGAATTCCATTTGTTAACTGGCAGATGAAGGGCTGTTCTCTTTTCTTTTTCTTCTTGATATCCAGCCCAATCAACTGCTCGGCGAAATAAATCTTCGGTATCTTTCTCGTTTTGCATAATGCAAACGATATTTAACTGGCTGTAAGACTCAATGATCTCTAAAAGCTCTCTTTGCTGTTCTGTGTTTAACACCCTTCCCTCAAACCTAAGAGCCAGACGAACATTGCGAAAAAAATCTGCCGATTTTCCCAGCTTATCTTTCAGCACTTCTTTCAACACATCAAATGGTGCCTCTGGATCTAGATAAACTGTGATTCCATATCGGTTTCCTTTCAACATAACCAGTTGTTTCATAATCCACCTCAAATTTTAATCACTTAGACTTTGCGTCTTTTCTTCATTTAATGAGCGCTCTGCACTCGTCATAATATCATCTAATGTTAGGATTCCTTCCTGATAACGATAGATGTCTTTTGTAACTAAAGCTGCATTTCCTGATGTATACGCATTTTGCATGGAAACGGTCGTTACAATTTCAGGATTTTCATATGGTCCAAAGCTGACAAACAAACCATGGCTTCCTCGCAGTAAGTTTTCCTGTGCCGTACCACTCTTTCCAGCAATATCGACATATAAATCCTCAAACAAATAGCCTGCCGATCCACTGTCATGTGTTACTCCATACATTCCTTCATACAATGCGTCCCATAACGTATCTGGGAAATCCAACTGTCTAACTATCTGTGGTGCATCATCTCGAATTACATTGCCGTCTGTATCCAGTACCTTATCCAATAAATGGAACTCATATACGCTTCCCCTTGTGGCAATTGCAGTAATATAACGGGCAATCGCTACTGCTGTAAAGTTATTATTACCCTGTCCAATTGCAGATGGAACTGGAAGATCATCGGATATCTTTGATTGATTCTCCACGATTTCCAATCCAGTCGTACTATCAAAACCATAAAGAGATGCATATTTATTTAGTTTTTCCAAACCAAGGCTTGGCTTATATGCGCCAGTCTCATCTTGGCTTAATCGGTATCCGCATTCATAAAAGAAGATATTACACGAATTTTTGATTGCTCCAGATACATTTAATAATCCATGTGTCAAACCTTGATCTCGATAAATCCAACATCTTGGATGATTTAATTTATCAAAAATACCTGTGCATCGAATTTGCGTATTCGTATCAACGATGCCTTCCATTAATGCTGCGGTAGAAGTAATCAACTTAAAGGTAGAACCAGGAGCTGTCCTAGTCTGCGTTGCTCGGTTATAAAGAGGAGAAGAAAGATCCTCCAGCAACTGTCTATAATAATCTGCATCTACAGTTCCTGACATGCGGTTTAAATCGTATCCTGGATAAGATACAAGTGCTCGTATCTCACCAGTATTTTTATCTACTACAACGGCTGATCCAGCACATGGATCCAATGCCAGCTGCGTCGGTGTTATCTCTACTTTTACAATTTTCTCTTTCATAAAATTGTAGGCGGTTTCTTCATTGCCTGTTTTCAGCTGTTCGATCGCAGCTGCATCTTGCTCTAAAATTCCCTGATCAAACAGTGCCAGGCATACCTCATTGCCAGAAATTACTTCATTCTCAATTAAGTACTTATATATGAGTTTTGAAAAACCATTGTCTTCTGGCAAACGTTTCAAGATATAATCTACGACTTGACCATACCATTCATCTACATTAGAATACTTATTTTCCGTATCTAACTTTGCTGGGTCCAGCCATCCCTCTGTCAATGCTTGATGTAAAAATTGATTGACACTCATATCCTGATATTCATCTCTACTATAATTTACATCCGACAATATCTCTTCATTGCTGTCGGAAGATGCCAACATTTCATAAATATAATTTAAATATTCCTGCATCTCCTCAGATTGTTCAGAAACAGCTTTTGGAGTAGTTGTAAGCTGGTTAGTAATCTCAGCTAAAATTTCTTGTTGTCTTGCTGAAAACTTTGTGTAAATACTTTTTTCAACTTCGGTTGCATCCGCTGCCTCAAACTCTTCCAATGTAAGAATATTATTATTAAACATCTGGAAATACGCATCTTTTACTGGAATCTTAAAATCATCTGCCGATGTGGAAGTGGTTGGAGTAAAATCTCCCATAATTAACTTTTCTGCTACTACCGCTGCCATTCGCTGCTCCAGCATATTATAGACTGCAATCTGAAGATCAGAATCAATCGTTAATTGAAGGTCATTTCCATTTACTGGATCGGTTTTACTAATCGTATCCAAAATCATACCAACATTATTCAAATATACACTTTGGTTTCCCTTGGTTCCTCTTAACTCAGATTCATAGGCCTGCTCAATTCCAGCACGACCAACTACATCGCCTAATACGTAGGAATCATCCGTCTCCTGTAATGTTTCTAACTCTTCCGTAGATGCTTTTCCTGTATATCCTAATATATGAGAAAAATACTCTGCATTTGGATAAACTCGAACTAATTCTTCTTTGATCTCCACCCCTTTTAAGTTGCTTTGATCTTCTAACACTGCTACTTTTACATCTTCACTAATATCAGAACTAATTACGGTAGATTGATATCTCGTATATGCATTTGCACTCATCGCATAACGAATATTACAAAGTTTCAATACAGTCTCCTTGTCGAGTTGCTCTCCTGCAGGCCATCTTGACGTAAAATTATATACATTTGTCTTTAACCGCTCCATTACCACTTCTGCCGTATAGCTATAAGGATCTTCTCCCTGTTCTTCCAACTCTTCAATCTTATCATTGCCATAGACATCTCGGATAAAACGCCGAACTGCACTGCTGCTTGTTTCATTGAATACAAATTCATTATGTTCATTAATTGTAACTGGAATTGGCGTTTCTATGCTTGCTCCAAAACGATCCAAAAGTTCAATTAACCGCAAAATCATTTCATTGAATTCCCCATTCGTCTGGCTGTATTCTCCTGTATCTCGAATCGCTACCGAATATTTTTGCTGGTTTTCTGCCAACACTTTTCCATTACAATCCAGAATCCTGCCTCTCGGCGCTTCAATAGAAAGATCTCGTTTTGTGATCTGCACATAGTCTTCATAATGTTGACTTCCTTGAATAACTTGCAAGAAAAATAATCTTCCAACTAGTATTACAACCATTCCAATTCCAATAATACCTAAAATCAGTATTCGTGAATTTAATGTTTCTAGTATTTTTCTGCGAGATTGTTTATTTTTCTTTTCCGAATTTTTTTCAGACAAATTGCGTCTCTCCCTTTTTTTCTATTTTTTCTAGTTTACGGTGAATCAAAAGAATCACTCCATAAACAACAATAGCTGCAATTAATGTAACTAAATACTCTGGAATTACTACATGACGAAGGTATTCTGTTGCTGTATGCATTGCTTGTTCTCTAAATTGAAACAAATACATCGCTCCATGATATAATATCTCATTAACTGTACATAATATAACAGGAAGTAGAATTACATTGGACGTAAAATAACGTTTCAATACACCATTAATAAAACCAATATAAACAAAAATCAGCACATAAAACCCAATAATATTTCCCTGTACAAAGTCCATCAATAGCCCCGCTGCAATTCCTACCGCCATCCCCGTTTTCGTTCCTCTTAAAAATCCAAAGGAAAAAACTAGAATTAACATAATATTTGGGACACAACGCAACGATGGAATAAACTGGGCCAAATTAATCTGAATGAAGAATCCTAGAAGTAAAACAATCGCTATAACAATTATTTGACGTAACCTCTTCATAACTACCTCCTAAACTTATTCCTCATCTGGAACTGCCTGGAAATCTGCTTGAATCGAATCTGCAACTGGAGATTCGGAGGATTCCTCTCCATTGGATTGCTGTGAAGAAGTTTGGGATGATTGCTGTTTCGAAGAAGTCTCCGACGAAGATTGTAAAGATTCCTCTGCTGAAGTCTGTTCTTCTGTTGATTCTTCTGTCTCTTCCTCTGCTGCTTCTGTAGATGGCTGCGTTATCTCTTCTTCACTTGTAGATGGTTCAATCAACTGTTCCTGTATTTTTTCTAATTCCTCATCGGAAAGCGTCTGCTTCTTCGTTGTAATGACAAGTACATCTTTCAAATGTTCAAAATCTACAGCTGGAACCAAATATCCCGTTTTCGTAACTTTATTATCTTCCAATGTTACATCCACTGCTTTTCCAATTACAATTCCAGGTAAAAACTTTTCACTAACATTGGATGTTACAACGGTATTATCGACATCCGAATTAAAATTATTACTCATATATTCCAGACGCAGTCTGCCGTCTTGAATTGCGCTCATATCTCCAGCTACAATACAAGTATCCAATGTCTTACGAAGCATTCCACTTACTTTACTCTCTTCATCAATGATACTTGTTACAATTGCATAATTCGGTCCTATATCAGTAATAATGCCAACTAAACCAGCAGTCGCAATGACATTCATATCTACATCCAAACCGTCATTTGTCCCCTTATCAATCATAAATTTTCGATACCAGTTATTACCCGAGTTTTTCATAATAACTGTTGCCCCAACGGTTGGATACGTATTATAAGTTTCTTTTAGATTCAAAAGCTGGCGCAAACGGGAAATTTCATCGTTATCATTGGCATGCTGCGCCTGTTCTGCTTGTAATTTGGCCACCTGTTCCTGTAATTGTTCCTTTTGGCTTAATACATCATCTAATGACATACGTTCTTGATTTTTTTCAGCAAACCAAGTTCCAATTTGGTTCATTCCCCGCTGCAATGGTACAACAAAGATTCCTGCCACCGTCCGCAGCGGTGCAGATACCGATTGATTCATACTGCTAAGCCAAATCGTTCCTGCGCAGATTAACGTCAGTAGAACTAAGATTACCTGCGGCTTTTTGAAAAAATTAAATTTAAACTTCTTCATAATTAAATAATGCCTCGTTCCTTCAAACTGATATATGAACGATCCCCAATAATAATATGATCCATCAATTCAATTCCAATCATCGTTCCAAGTTCTTTCATCCTTCTCGTAATCAAAATATCTTCTCGACTTGGAGTAGGATCACCACTTGGATGATTATGAATTAAAATAATATATACGGCTTGATGCTTCAATGCTTCTAAAAAAACTTCTCTTGGAGAAATCAAAGATGCATTTACTGTTCCCTTACTAATTATCGTTTCTGCAATCAAACGATTTTTTGTATTTAGCATCATCATTTGTAATAGTTCCTGACCTTGATGTCTCATATCTTCCATATAATAGTTTGCAATCGTTTCTGGATCTCCCATCACGATTCCATTCGATGCATTCGTCTTGGCAATGCGCCTGGACAATTCTCCAATACAAAGAATTTGAACTGCTTTTACAGATCCAATGCCTCGAATTGCCATTAATTCTTCAACACTCATCTGTAAAATTCCTAGTATCCCCCCTGATCCCTTTCCTAAACTTAATAGACGATTGGAAAGTTCCAAAGAGTTTTCTCCAACGGAGCCTGTCCGTAAAATTACTGCCAAAAGTTCTGCATCACTCAATACTTGCGGTCCCTGCTTCAAACACCGCTCATAAGGTCTGACCTCTTTAGGGATCTGCTTCATCGTTTTTCTGTCTTCCATGGATTCTCCCTTCCCTCTCCAAGTACCAGAAGAATCAAAATTGATGATAATGACGTCAGATAGTTTTATTTTATCACAAAACAATTATAAAGTACATACAAAATACTATGAAATTTCGGACAATATCTCCGATTTTTTCTTTACAGCGTCACAATCCCTTCTTCGATTAATTTCTGCAAGGACATTAAGATACCCAATTTGGCATGATACCATGTTAATCCCCCCTGGAAATAAACTGCATATGGAGGCTTAATCGGACCATCTGCGCTCAATTCAATCGAAGATCCCTGTACAAATGCACCTGCTGCCATAATGACTGGTGCATCATATCCTGGCATATCCCATGGTTCTGGTGTTACATAACTATCCACTGGAGCCGCCGCCTGAATCCCTTTGCAAAACGCAATCACTCCTTCTGGCGTTCCAAACGTCACTGCCTGAATAATATCATGACGAGACTCGCTTCCATTTGGGACAACAGAAAAGCCAAGCGTTTCATATAAATTTGCTGCAAAAATGGCTCCTTTTAACGCACCTGCTACAACAGTAGGAGCTAAAAAGAATCCTTGATAAAATGCTGGCAAAATTCCAAGATTGGCTCCAACTTCCTGACCAAGCCCAGGAGCGCTGAGGCGATAGGCACATTGTTCTACACACTGCTTTGTTCCGCAAATATATCCGCCAATTGGTGCTAGTCCACCTCCAGGATTTTTAATCAGAGAACCAACAATCATATCCGCTCCCACATCGGATGGCTCTTGTGTTTCCACAAATTCACCATAACAATTATCTACCATACAGATAATATCTGGTTTAATTTGTTTTATAAACGCAATTAATTCCCCAATTCTCTTTACCGAAAGTGTTGGGCGGGTTTGATATCCTTTGGAACGCTGAATCGTGACAAGTTTGGTTCGCTCATTGATGGCATTTTGAATTCCTTCGTAATCAAAACTCCCATCTTCTAATAAATCTACCTGTGCATAAGTAATTCCATACTCCTTTAAGGAACCAATCGAATCTCGAATTCCAATCACTTCCTCCAACGTATCATATGGCTTTCCAACTGGAGAAAGCAATTCATCTCCAGGGCGTAAATTTGCAGATAATGCAACTGCCAACGCATGGGTTCCGCATGTAATTTGAGGACGTACAAGAGCAGCCTCTGTATGGAAACAATCGGCATAAATTTTTTCTAATGTCTCACGTCCCATATCATTATAGCCATATCCCGTTGTCGCAGCAAAATGCGCTTCCCCCACTCGATTATCCTGCATTGCTTTTATTACCTTTAGTTGATTATACTCCGAAATTTTGTCTATTTCTTGAAATCTTCCTTCCAAATTTCTTAAAATTTTTTCACCAAATTCATATACTTCTTCGGAAATTCCCAGATTTTTATACATTTGCTTTTGTTTCATTATAAAATCCCCTTTTCTTTGCAAATCATTTGTATTTCCTCTAGCACTTGCTGCTCTGTTTTTCCATCTAACTCAATCCAATCCACTTCTTTTTCTCTCTTAAACCATGTAAGTTGACGCTTTGCAAAATGTCTTGTATCCCGTTTGATGATCCGAACCGCTTCTTCTAATGAATTCATTCCATTTAAATAATCTAAAAGTTCTTTATAGCCTAACCCTTTCATCGAAACCATATTACTCGTACAGCCCCGTTCTTTTAAGCGTTTTACCTCTTCCAACAATCCCTGCTTCATCATTTGATCAACTCTTTGATCAATACGTCGATAGAGTTCTCTGCGATCTCGATTCAATACAAAATAGGCAAATTGGTAAGGAGATTCGTTTTGTCTTTGTTGTTCATTATGTTTTGAGATTTGTTTTCCTGTATCTCGATAATATTCCAATGCACGTATAACCCTTTTTCGGTTATTTTCGTGAATCTCCTGTGCTGCCTTGGGATCTACCTTTCGCAGCATCTCATGCAGGAACTCGTTTCCTTTTTCCTGTGCCAATTGCTCCAATTCCCTTCGATAATCGAAGTCCTCCGTCGTATCCGTAAAATCAATATCATAAAGCAATGCTTGAATATAAAATCCAGTCCCCCCTACAATAACAGGAATTTTTCCTTTTTGGTAGATCATTTTCATCGCATTTTTTGCCATTGTTTGGAAACGCACGACATTGAATTCTTCTTCTGGTTCTATTTCATCTACCAAATAATGAGGTACTCCTTTCATTTCTTCTGGCTGAATTTTTGCTGATCCAATATTCATCTCTTTATAAATTTGCATGGAATCCGCACTAATAATCTCACCATTCACTGCTTTTGCCAACTGAATCGAAAGTTCTGTCTTTCCTACCGCCGTCGGTCCAGTTAAGATAATTAACGGTTTTTTCAACTTATTCACATCCTAATTATATAATTCTCTTAAACTTTTTTTCTAACTCATATTTACTCATCGAAATCATCGTCGGACGTCCATGCGGACACGCATATGGATTATCCAATTCCATCAATTGTTCTATTAATGCATTCGCTTCCTGCACATTCATCTTATGATTTCCTTTTACCGCCGCTTTACAGGAAAGAGAGGCAATTCTATCCGTAATTAATTCAGAAGAAAGCTCTGCTGCCTCTTCTTCTAATGAAGAAAATAATTCAGTCAGCATCTCCTTTTCTGGAATTCCAAACAAATTGCCAGGAACTCCACTAACCGCATATTCTCTTCCGCCAAATGGTGAAATTTCATATCCTAACTCTGTAAAATGAGATTTATACTTTTCCAAAATGGCTTCTTCCTTCCTCGTTAAACTAATAATAATTGGCGGACTTACCATTTGTGTTGTAAATTCTTTCTTCTTCAAAGACTTCATTGTTTTCTCATAAAGTACTTTTTCATGTGCCGCATGTTGATCCATAATAAATAGTTTATCTTCGTATTGAATCAACCAATACGTATCAAACAACTGTCCAATTAACCGATGCTTCACTTGAGCTGCTTTGGACAAGAGATTTTCTTCAAATAATGTCATTTGCTCTGGCTTTGTTTCTTTTTGTTTCTCATCCGTTTTATCCTGCTTGCTTAATTCTGTGACATGATCCATAATTGGATAAGACGATGCTTCCCGCAATGGTAGGACTGATTTTAGGATTTCAGACTGGTTTCTAATTTCTTCTTTTCTTTGAGGTTTCTCATTTACCCGAACGCCATCGTTTGAAACCGCTTTTGATGATTTCTTGGCAGTTTGAGGGTGATTTTCTTCTATCGGCTTTCCATACGATGCCAAGCGTTTTAATTGTTCTGCTTCCATTCGTTTTCTTTCAAATGGCTCTGGAGCTCTTTTTTCTGTTTTCTTTGCCTCTTCTCTTTTTGCTAACTCTACCTCTGGAATAAATTCCTTGCCTTTTAACGTACGGGTCAATACTTCTAATAATGTTTCGTATACTTCCTGTTCTTGTTCAAATCGAAGTTCCATTTTCGCTGGATGTACATTCACATCTACTTTTTGCTGATCCAACTCTAAATGAAGAACGGCAAATGGATACCGATGCTGCATCATAAATGGTTTATACGCTGTTTCAATTGCTTTTGCAATCAATTTACTTCGCACATAACGGCCATTAATAAAATAATTTTCAAAACTGCGGTTTCCTCTTGCAATAACTGGCTTTCCTAAAAAACCATCAATGGTCATCGTTTTGGTCTCTTCATGCACTGGTATTAAATTAGAAGCAACTTCTCTTCCATAAATCGTATAAATCATATCTTTTAATTTTCGATTTCCAGTTGTATATAATTTATTCTGCCCATTGCTGATAAGCCGAATGGAAACATCCGGATGGGATAGAGCCATTTTCTCCACTAATTCAATAATATAATTAGCCTCTGTAACAGGAGCTTTTAAAAACTTACGACGTGCAGGTACATTATAAAATAAATTTCTTACGAGAAATGTAGTTCCATCTGGCGCTCCGATTTCTTCCATAGAACGTTCCTGTCCGCCACTAATACAATAACAAATCCCCGTTAATGCATGAGGTGTTTTTGTAATTAATTCTACCTCTGCTACAGAAGCAATACTGGAGAGAGCTTCTCCTCGAAATCCAAGCGAAGACACCGTAATTAAATCTTGTGCTGTACGAATTTTACTAGTAGAATGGCGTAAAAAAGCCAGCGGAATCTGTTCTTTTTCAATCCCATATCCATTATCGGTAATACGAATGAAAGAAATTCCCCCTTCTTTTATTTCAATGGTAACTGCTGTTGCATTGGCATCAATTGCATTTTCCAATAGTTCCTTTACAACCGATGCGGGACGTTCTACTACTTCCCCTGCTGCAATCTGGTTAATCGTATCTTGATCTAATACTTGAATCTGAGCCAATGGTCTACCTCCTTTAAATGGATCAAACACTTCCCCCACTGCTTATTGCTCTTCACAATTGAAACAGGGGACTTCCTTGATTCGGTTAAATGCGATTTTTAATTTGTGTCTGCATTTGATATAACATATTCAATGCATCAATTGGAGTCATTCTTCCAAGTTCCAAATCTCGAATCTCTGCAATAATATCATCATCCTTTACCGTATCAAACAGCCGAAGTTGATTGGAATCGACTTCATCCAACTTTGGAATTCTCTTTTTTTTCTTTGTCGTACTGGAAGAAAGCTGTGCAACTTCTTTTGCACGACTGGCGATATCTGCATCGCTTAATTCTTCTACTAACTCTTTTGCTCTTTGAATGACTTTATCTGGAACGCCTGCAAGTTTCGCAACTTGAATTCCATAACTTTTATCCGCTCCGCCTCGAATAATTTTTCTTAGAAAAACAACATCATCTCCCTGTTCTTTCACTGCAATACAATAATTATTCACACCAGAAAGTGCGCCTTCTAGCTCTGTTAGCTCATGATAATGTGTTGCAAACAATGTTTTTGCCCCAAGTGTCTTTGTATCTGCAATATGTTCTACCACTGCCCATGCAATACTCATCCCATCAAACGTACTCGTTCCTCGTCCAATCTCATCCAACACAATCAGACTGCGTTTCGTCGCATTTTTCAATATGTTTGCGACTTCTGTCATTTCCACCATAAAAGTACTTTGCCCAGAAGCCAGATCATCCGATGCTCCTACACGAGTGAAAATCCGGTCACAGATTCCAATATTGGCAAAATCTGCTGGCACAAAGCTTCCAATCTGAGCCATCAATGTAATCAATGCAACTTGTCTCATATAAGTCGATTTTCCAGCCATATTCGGTCCTGTAATAATCGCTACTCGATTGGAAGAATTGTCTAAGTAACTATCATTTGCTACAAACATATTGTTTGGAATCATCTGTTCTACAACTGGATGACGTCCATTTTTAATATCAATAATTCCCCGGTCATTGATATTTGGCTTTACATAATTCTGTCGTTCTGCCACGGAAGAAAATGAAACTAATACATCTAATTTGGCAATTGCTTTGGCTGTCTGCTGAATACGCAGTACCTGTGCTGCAATACTGTCTCGTACCGTACAAAACAGCTGATATTCCAATGCATAAAGCTTATCTTCTGCACCTAAAATCATATCCTCCAATTCCTTTAATCTTGGAGTAATATAACGTTCTGCATTGGTAAGGGTCTGTTTTCTTGTATAATCTTCTGGTACTAAATCCTTAAATGAATTCGTTACTTCTAAATAATAGCCAAATACTTTATTGTATTTGATTTTCATATTTCGAATTCCAGTACGTTCCCGTTCCTTTTGTTCTAACTCTGAGAGCCATGTTTTTCCCTCTGTCTTAGAGTGGCGCAGTTTATCAGCTTCTTCATCAAATCCTTCTTTAATAATTCCACCCTCTTTAATTGCAATTGGAGGAGTATCTACAATTGATTGTTCAATCAATTCATAAATATCTTCTAACGAATCCATATTCTCTTCAATTTCCCTTAACGCTGGAGTTTGGAATTCTTTTAAAATTTGTTTGATATAAGGAATCATTTCCAATGAATTTTTAAATGCAATCAAATCTCTTGGATTTGCCGTACAATAACTAATTCTTCCAATTAGACGCTCTAAATCATAAATTGAATTTAAATATTCCCGCAGTTCTTCTCTTAAAATATAATGTTTTCCAAGCTCTGCAACTGCCTGCTGCCGTTTTAAAATTTCAGAACGGTCAATCAATGGTTGTTCAATATAATTGCGTAAAAGTCTGGCTCCCATTGCAGTTTTGGTCTTATCCAACACCCATAACAGACTGCCTTTTTTTTGTTTTTCTCGAAGTGTTTCCGTTAATTCCAAATTTCTTCTTGTGGAAGTATCAATAATCATATACTTTCCAACGGTATAGGGCTGCAATGCAGTAATATGAGACATATCGGTTTTCTGTGTTTCATATAAATACTGCATCAATGCCCCCGAAGCGATTAAACCAACTGGATACGCTTCTAACCCTAATTCACTTAACTGCCCTACATGAAAATGTTCTATCAAAATTTTCTGGCAATTTTCTTCATTAAAATATCGGTCTTCCAACGCTGAAACTACAAAATGGATCTGATTTTCTAAATGTTCCAAATCCGTTCCACTCATGCAAAATGCATGGTTATAGATGATTTCTGACGGAGTAAACTTATAAATCTCATCTAACAATTCTTGTGACTTTTCCATCTCTGTTACAAAATAATCCCCAGTTGTAACATCTGCAATCGAAATACCATAACGTCCATCGACATAAAAAATTGCCATCAGATAATTATTTTTTCCTTCGTCCAACGCAGTTGCATTTAAAATGGTGCCTGGCGTTACCACCCGCACCACTTCTCTTTTTACAATCCCCTTTGCTGCCTTTGGATCTTCTACTTGCTCTGCAATTGCGACTTTATATCCTTTTTGTACAAGGCGATTTAAATATGTTTCCGCTGCATGATAGGGAACTCCACACATTGGTGCCCGTTCTTCTAATCCGCAGTCTTTTCCTGTTAATGTAATTTCCAATTCTCTCGAGGCAGTTAACGCATCATCAAAAAACATTTCATAAAAGTCACCAAGACGATAAAATAAAATGCAGTCTTCATATTCTTTTTTTGTGTTCCTATACTGCTGCATCATTGGAGATAACTGTGTCAATTTGAGGTCCCTCTCTTCTATTCTGCTTTTGTTCCTATATAGTAAAAACCTTTCGATTGTTCTAATTTCACTGGAACAATTGTTCCAATCAAAGATACATCTCCTGGAAAATGAACCATAACATTATTGCTCAGGCGTCCTGTCAAAAGATCTTTATTTTTTTCATCAACTCCCTCTACCAATGCGTCCATCGTCTTTCCCACATCTTTTCCACTCATTTCTGTAGAAATACGCTGTACCTGCTTTAACAAACGATCAAAACGATTTTTTACATCGGCTGCCGGAACTTGATTTTCCATAGATGCTGCTGGAGTACCTGTTCTTTTCGAATAAATAAACGTAAATGCACTGTCATAACGTACTTTTTCTACAACATCCATTGTTTCTAAAAAGTCTTCTTCTGTCTCTCCTGGAAAACCTACAATAATATCCGTTGTTAAAGAAATATCTGGAATCGCTGTACGAATTTTTTGTGCCAATGCCAAATATTGTTCCTTCGTATAATGCCGATTCATTTCCCTTAAAATTCTTGTACTTCCAGACTGTAACGGCAAATGCAGATGACGGCAAATCTTTTTCGATTCCTTCATCACTTCAATTAATTCATCGGATAAATCCTTTGGATGAGAAGTCATAAAACGAATTCGTTCCAAGCCTTCGATTTGTTCCACACGGCGAAGCAGCTGCGCAAAACTAATTGGCTCTTTTAATGTTTTTCCATAAGAATTCACGTTTTGCCCAAGCAGCATAACTTCTACAACTCCATCCGCCACCAATCCTTCGATTTCATGAATGATATCTTCTGGATTACGGCTGCGTTCTCTGCCTCTTACATATGGAACAATGCAGTAACTGCAAAAATTATTGCAGCCAAACATAATATTCACACCTGATTTGAACGGATATTTTCGCTCCGCTGGAAGGTCTTCGATAATCTCCGTCGTACCTTCCCAAATATCAATGACCATTTTTTTGCTTACCATTCTCTGGTATAAGATTTCTGCCAGCTTGAAAATATTATGAGTTCCAAACACCATATCTACAAAACGATAGCTCTTCTTAATCGTTTCCACTACTGTCGGCTCCTGCATCATACAACCGCAAAGTGCAATCATCATATGAGGATGCAGCCGTTTTAGACTATTTAAATAGCCCAGACGCCCATACACTTTTTGATTGGCATTTTCTCGAACTGTACAAGTATTATAAATAACTAGATCGGCTCCATCCTCGCTCTCGGTTTCTTCATATCCGACTTCTCTCAAAATTCCAAGCAGCTTTTCCGAATCCTTCGCATTCATCTGACATCCAACTACCAGATTATATACTCTTGGCGCATGTCCCAATTCTTTCGCCTGCTCTGCCACTAATTCTCTGACCTTTGCCATAAAATAATACTGACGTTCTGGCTCCTTTTCTGGCGCTGCCCCTTCTAAATTCACTTTATCCAAATCAATGTAATTATACATATCGCACCTCTATCTCTTTCATTCACTTTTTCTATACTAAGGAAATCTCAAGCATTTGTCAAACTGTTTTTTTATTTAACCTTGTTTCTTTACAATTTGATATTCGTCCCCATAACGGAAATAGGGACATTCCCGAAACGTATTTGTCATGAACTTCACCATTTCATCCTCATCCAAATCCATCTCACAAATATAATATCCATACTCCTCTTCATATATATAATTCATACAATACTCACAATTCGCCGCTTTTCTCATAGCCAACCTCATTTTCTAATCCTGATGCTTTTTTTCTCATAACCTCGTCACGTTCAGCTTTATCATTTGTAACATCTCCGTCTCCGTTAATTGGAATCGCATCTCCAAGATAGTTTGGTTTTGGACGCAGGCATGTATGGATAAAATCTTTGTTTCTTGCCAATATCTCCCTTAACTCTCGATACCATTGTCCATTATAAACCATTTGATCTGCTGCAACTCCGTAAGCTTCTAATCCCAGCTTTTCTGCCACATATAGGGCACGATACAGATGATACTGCTGTGTTATGATAATTAATTTTTTCACTTGGAAAACATCTCTCGCACGATACATACTTTCATAAGTAGAAAAACCTGCATGGTCCATAAAAACATCGTGAGAAGAAACTCCATTTTCCACTGCATATTCCTTCATTTTATTGACTTCATCATAATCTGCACGTCCATGATCTCCACTCATCAAAATTTTTGCAGATGCCCCTAAGTCATATAATCGAACCCCCATATCCAACCGTTCCTGTAACAATGGACTTGGCGTACCATCCTCTCTGACACCTGCCCCAAGCACCAAAATACAATCGGCTTCTGTCCTAGCTGCGTCTTCAACTGACAGAATCTTCTCTTCTACCGATGCTTTCATATAGAAATTAACGCCTAATCCATAACATCCTATTAGAATAACAAAAATTACAAATCCAATCAGCCATTTCTTCCAATGTATCTTCATAGATTCCTCCTAAGTCTCCCTTTTTGGCATACTGATTATAGCATACCATATTTTATTTTACAACTGGTAGGATAAAAGCAATTTATAATTCGACACTCGCTGTATATATTTCCGATAAAATTAGTCTTAATAAAAAACATCCAGCAATATTTCTTTTATAATAAAAAGATTTTCTACTGGATGTCTTTATTATTAATGTTTAACTATATGTATTGTTTTTTAATTCGTTGTTTCTCTATAAAAAACTCCTCTAAATTATCTGATGATTCAGCCATTTCCTGCTGTGAAAACGGAATGAAAAGATAACTCCTCGAATCGTCCAGTCGGTAAACATACCAATCCATACTGCAATCGGTCCCATCTGAAACATTCTTGCCAAAATTGTTGCAAGTGTAACCCGAAATAGCCACATGGAAATTACAGATACCGACATCGTAAATCGTACATCTCCTGCTGCTCGAAAACCATAAGCTGGAATAAAAGAAAACATCCAGACAATTGGCTTTACAATCGTAATACATGTCACCATAAAGATACATAGTTTGGCACTTTCTGGCTCCATTCCTCCAAAATAAGTAATTGGCCTTACTAAGACAAAAAAGAGCAAACATCCTGCTAACAATACAATTTCTGCAATGATACAAAGTTTTTTCATATAATAAATTGCTTCATCTTTTCTCCCCGCTCCAATACACTCTCCCACAATTGTCATAAGTCCAATTCCAACTCCAATTGCCATAATACCATTTAAACTCTCTATAATATTCGTCATTCCCTGTGCTGCAATCGCCGCAGTTCCCATCAAAGAGACGGAAGACTGAATTGCCAATTTTCCAAACTGAAACATACTGTTTTCAATTCCTGATGGAATTCCTACATACAGTATTTTTTTAATTTGTGCCCAATCAGGACGAATACGAAAATAATGTGTTAATGAAATTTTCCAGTTTGGATTTCTAAGTGCAACCAACACGGTAATCATAGAAAATGCTCTTGAAATTAATGTAGCAATTGCCGCTCCTGCAACGCCAAAATGTACGATCCAAACAAAAAAATAATTTAATCCAATATTAATTACATTCGCCAAAAGAGAAACAGTCATTGGAAATCGACTATTTTCTTGGGAACGGAAAATAGAAGCTCCATCATCATATAACGCAATAAATGGGAATGAAATTGCAGTAATATAAAAATACTGCCTTGCATTTACCATAACACTCTCTTCTACTTGTCCAAAAATCAAACGTAAAATTGCTTCATTTCCAACAAGACAAACCGCCGAAACAATTAGCGATAAAAATAATGTAATAAAAACCAATTGTTTTGCCGATCGTGTTGCATTTTTACGGTCCCCGCATCCCATATATTGAGAACAGATTACCGTACCTCCAGCTGCCAATGCAAAAAATGCTTGAATAATTAATACATTAATAGAATCCACAAGTGATACCGCTGAGATTGCAGAAGACCCCAAATTACTAACCATTAACGTATCTACAGTTCCCATAAATGAGTTTAGTAACTGATCCAATGCCAATGGAATTAACAGCTTTCTTAAATCTCTGTTAGAAAACATATGCGTTTGTACTTCATTTTTCATAATATTCACCCTCTCAATATTGTGTCGTTTTTTACCCCAATGTATTATATAATAGATGAGAGAAAACACGAATATTGTTTTTTAATAAATTAAATATACTATTTCTTTATATCTTAGTAAAATTTTCCTATCATTTTAATCATTTTCGTTTCATCTCGATCAATTTAAATAAAATAAAGAAAAAATTATGCCATTTGACAGTTTTTATACCTTCCACTATAATAAAAAATGTTTTCTATTTACCTATCAACTCCAAAATATGTTACGAATCATTTTCAAAAAGGAGATTTTTATGAAGAAGAAAAATTATAAATTTGAAACATTACAGCTCCATGTCGGACAAGAACAACCCGATCTTTCTACAGATGCCAGAGCTGTTCCAATCTATGCAACAACTTCCTATGTATTTAAAGACTCTGCACAGGCAGCTGGACGATTCGCATTAACGGAAGAAGGGAATATTTATACTCGTCTTATGAATCCAACCAATTCCGTCTTTGAAGAACGTATCGCTGCGCTCGAAGGAGGCGCTGGAGCTCTTGCCACTGCCAGTGGTTCTGCTGCAATTACTTATGCAATCCAAAATATTGCCATTGCAGGAGATCATATTGTATCTTCCATCAATCTCTATGGCGGAACCTATAACTTATTTGCAAATACATTAAAAGAACAAGGTATCTCTACTACTTTTGTTGACCCATCCAATCCAACTAATTTTGAACAAGCCATCCAGCCAAATACAAAACTTCTTTATGCAGAGACACTAGGAAATCCAAATGCGGATGTGATTGACTTGGAAGCCATTGCAGAAATTGCCCATCGAAATGGCATTCCATTTATTGTAGACAGCACGTTTGCGACTCCCTATCTGCTCCGTCCCATTGAGCATGGTGCCGATATTGTTGTCCATTCTGCTACAAAATTTATTGGCGGACATGGCACGGTACTAGGTGGTGTAATTATCGACTCAGGTAAATTCGATTGGGCACAAAATAATAAATTTCCAGGTCTTTCTGCTCCAAATCCATCTTATCACGGAATTATTTTTACACAGGCCTGTGGAAATCTTGCCTATATTATGAAAATTCGTACTACGCTGATGCGAGATCAAGGAGCTTGCATTTCTCCATTTAATTCCTTTTTATTATTGCAAGGACTGGAAACATTATCGCTGCGTGTAGAACGCCATGTATCCAACGCATTGGCAGTCGTTGATTTCTTAAACAACCATCCAAAAGTAGAAAAAGTAAACCATCCATCTTTAGCTACGGGATATGAAAAAGAACTTTATCAGCGATATTTTCCAAACGGAGCTGCATCCATCTTCACATTTGAAATAAAAGGAGATGCTAATACAGCAAAAAAATTTACGGAATCGTTAGAACTTTTCTCCTTACTTGCAAATGTCGCCGATGTAAAATCACTTGTAATCCATCCTGCCTCTACTACCCATTCCCAGCTTTCTAAGAAAGAACTACTAGCTTGCGGAATTAAGCCAAATACGATTCGGCTTTCCATCGGTACGGAACATATTGATGACATTATCGCCGATTTACAACACGGCTTTGATGCTGTTTGTTAAAAACACAACTAGGGGATGTTGCAGCATAATGCAATATCCCCTGTATAGAATCGATTCATTCTTTTTTCTTCTATGTTATATTCCTAAGTCCTCAACCCAAGTCTGTACCGTTTCTTCTGAAACTCCCGAAGAAAATCTCTCACCTTCCAACCAGTTTCCTGTTCCAGCTGCTTCTGCCAACAATTCCCCGCTTTCGCCTAAACCAGAACTAGAAAAAGTGCAGAAAGGCACTACTGTTTTTCCTGTAAAGTCATTTGCTTCAATAAATCTTTCTGGAGGAAGCCAGCGCTTTTTTCACTGCGAGCCGTCTGAAGTCAGCAAAAACGAAAGAATGAAGTTTATTGCTTTAAAAACGAAAGACGGCGAATTAAAAGGGAATATCGC
>DVHN01000174.1 GCA_018712075.1 Candidatus Fimimorpha faecalis | reverse complement strand
TTGCATATTGATCCCAGTGAGGCGCTCCCAATCCTGTAAATGCCGGTACGACATAGCACCCATTCGTATCGTTTACTTTTTTTGCCATATATTCGGAATCAGCAGAAGACTGAATAAATTTCATTTCATCTCTTAGCCATTGAATTGCCGCACCTGCAATAAAAATTGATCCTTCTAATGCATACTCTACTTTTCCATTGAATCCCCATGCAATGGTCGTCACTAATCCATTATTGGAAAATACTGGTTTTTCTCCTGTATTCATTAGCAAAAAACATCCCGTTCCATACGTATTTTTGGCTTCTCCTGGCGAGAAACAGGTCTGTCCAAACAATGCTGCCTGCTGATCTCCTGCTGCTCCTCCAATCGAAATTGGTGCTCCAAAAAAGGATGGATCAGCTTCTCCATAAATGCAGCTTGACGGTTTTACTTCTGGAAGCATGGATTTTGGAATATTTAGTTCCGCTAAAATTTCCTCATCCCATTTTAGTTCATTAATATTGAATAACATCGTTCTGGAAGCATTGGAATAATCGGTTACATGAACTCTTCCTTTTGTCAGTTTCCAAATCAGCCAAGTTTCTACCGTTCCAAATAGTAACTCTCCCTTTTCTGCTCGCTCTCTCGCACCTGGCACATGTTCCAATATCCATCGAAGCTTTGTTGCTGAAAAATATGCATCAATAATCAATCCTGTTTTAGAACGAAACGAATCGGTTAATCCCTTTTCTTTTAAATTATCACAATAATTTGCCGTCCTGCGGCATTGCCACACAATGGCATGATAAACAGGCTCTCCGCTGTTTTTATCCCATACAATCGTTGTTTCTCTTTGATTCGTAATTCCAATCGCTGCAATATCGGCTGCGGTTGCCCCAATATTGGACATGGCTTCTTGTGCTACTTCCAACTGAGTCGACCATATTTCATCCGCATCATGTTCCACCCAACCTGGCTTTGGGAAAAATTGTGTAAATTCTTTTTGTGCAACACTACACATTTCTCCCTTTTCATTAAATAAAATACAGCGATTACTTGTCGTTCCAGAATCCAATGCCATCACATACTTATGCATTTTATTCCCTCCTTCGAACTTATTCTTTTATACAAAGCATATCCCTTTTTTACCGATTTCTTTCTTCACGTAAATAAGCCTGACAGACTTAATTCCATCAGGCTTATCGTATGAACTATGTATTGTAACAGAAAAAACAAATTGTTTTTATTTTATACTACTTGATATTTTGCTACATATACTGGGAAGCTGTCTGTTCCTTTTACTTCTTTTCCAGCAGTAATCGTTACATTCTTATCTGAAATTACATACTCTATGTTTACACCAGGCTCTACTACTGTATCTTGCATCAGAACACAGTTTTTCACTTTTGCGCCTTTTCCAATCTTAACTCCACGGAAAAGAACACTATTTTCTACTTCACCTTCGATTACACAACCATCTGCTGCCATAATATTCTTTGCCTTTGCACCGTTGATATAGCGAGTTGGGTTGTCATCACGAATCTTTGTATAAATGGAGTTGCCTGAGAACAAAGCATCCAGATTTTTTTCATCCAGCATCTTCATATTTTCATCAAAATAACTCTTCATATCACTGATACGTGCAATATATCCATCATATTTAAATGCTTTTACATTTAACTTATCCAACTGAGGAGCTAAAATATCTCTCTCAAAATAGATATAACCATGAACAAATGCACTGCTAATCTGGTCAATTAAAAGTTCTCTGTCAATCACATAAATATTCATAGAGAAGTTTTGAATTCCAGCTTTTTTGGAGTTAATTTTGATTTCTTTTACTTGTCCATCGTCTAAAATCAATGTATAGTACAAGTTTTTATTTACAGCTGGTGCATTAATTGCACTTGCAGGAATTTCCTGCTCTGCATAAGCAACGGTCACATCGGCGCCACTTGCAATATGAGCATCAATCAATGCATTAAAATCAAAATTAACTGCAATATTTGCATCGGACATAACAACGTATTTTTCTTTCTGAGATTTTAAGAAATCTAAAATACTTGCCAGAGCCTCTACACGTCCATTATAGACTTTTACTGTTTTTTCTGCAAATGGAGGAACGATATTTAATCCTCCATTTTTACGAGTTAAATCCCATTCACGGCCAGAGCCCAAATGATCCATTAAAGAATGATAATTTTTACGTACAATAATAGAAATATTGTCAATACCACAATTTACCATACTGGATAAAATAAAGTCAACCATACGATAACGGCTCGCAAAAGGAATGGAAGCCATCAAACGTTCCCCAACCAGTTCAGGAACCAAAGAATCATAACTATTTGGGAAAATAATACCGAGTGCATTTGCATTGGATTTTACCATTGTACTTCACCGTCCTTTACATTATTACTAACCATAGCATTTGGTCCGACTTTTGCATTATCCCCGATATAAACGCCTGGTCCTACTGTTGCAACTCCTTTTTCACCATCGGTAGGCATAGCTCCAACGACTGCATTTTCACCGATTACTACATTCTCAGCTACAATACAATGTTTTACAACTGCGCCCGATTTAATTACTGTACCACCCATAACAACGGCATCTTCTACTTCTGCGCCTGGTTCTACCTGAACACCTGCAAATAAAATAGAATGCTTTACGTTACCTGAGACACGACATCCATCTGTAATCATAGAGTTTTCTACAATCGCATCGGCACTGATTCTATGTCCAGTCATACCGCTGTTTCTGCTGTAGATCTTCCAGCTGTCATCAAAAAGATTGATACCACTGTTTTCTGGATCTAAAACTTCCATATTTGCTTCCCATAAGGATGAGATTGTTCCTACATCTTTCCAATATCCGCTAAAATGATAAGCGTACATATTACGTCCATCACGTAAGAGATTTGGAATGATATTGTTACCAAAATCATTTTCTGATTCTGGATCTGCTTCATCTTCTACTAAGTATTTCTTTAAAATATCCCAATTGAAGATATAAATACCCATTGAAGCCAGATTTGACTTAGGGTTCTTTGGTTTTTCTTGGAATTCTGTAATTTTATCATTTTCATCAGCTACCATTAAACCGAAACGAGATGCTTCATCCCATGGCACTTCCATAACAGCTACACTAAACTCTGCGCCTTTTTCTTTATGGAATTTTAAGAAATCACTATAATCCTGTTTACAGATTTGGTCACCAGATAAGATAATAACATACTGTGGATTATAACGTTCAATAAATGGAATATTTTGGTAAATCGCATTCGCTGTACCCTTATACCAATCAGAACCAGACGCCTGCTGATAAGGTGGTAAAACATGAACTCCACCATAAAGACGGTCTAAATCCCAAGGTTGTCCATTACCAATATATTCATTTAATACCATTGGCTGATACTGAGTAAGAATACCTACTGTATCAATTCCAGAATTTACGCAGTTAGATAGTGGAAAATCGATAATTCGATATTTTCCGCCAAAAGGAACTGCTGGTTTTGCTAGCTTTTGAGTCAACGCATATAAACGTGAACCCTGACCGCCAGCTAGAAGCATTGCAATCATTTCTTTTGCCATTTTATTACCCCCTAATTAATATTAAGTACTGATGCTATCATTGTACCACAAACTTTCAAAAATCCATAGCCTTTTTTGTAAGTTTTTTGTAATATTTTTGTTTTTTTAATTTTTTCACAAATTATGTTGTTATATTTCTACCAAGTTTTCCTTTTTAAAGTCAAATTTTCCTTTTATTTTGCAAGAAAATGCTGTTTCTGCCTTATTTCTCCATTCCATTTAATACATCTATAAATCCCAACCACATTTGCTAAATATAAAATACATAGTCATACTACAAAAAAGGATGTTATCCAAACGACAACATCCTTTTTCTTTCGCTATTTTTATGTATTATTACGCCAGTGTTCTTCCTAATCCTCTACAGGATTCAACTGCTTCCTCATCTGGAGCTCCATTTGCAATTACTGAATCACAAGCGATTTGTGCACCTGCATTCATACACTCTTCTTCCCAGTTTCTCATCCATTCGCCATCACCCCATCCATAGGAACCAAACAGAGCAATTTTCTTTCCGCCTAATTTTCCTTCACAAGCATCAAACATTGGCTGAAATTCTTCTTCTTCTAATACTTCTGCTCCCATAGCTGGGCATCCAAATGCAATTGCATCAAATTCATCAACTTTATCTTCTGAAAATTCCGCTGCACCAAATACCGTTACTTCTGCACCAGCTTCTTTTGCTCCTTCTGCTACTTCATTTGCCATTGCTTCGGTATTTCCTGTACCACTCCAATAAACGACTGCTACTTTACTCATTTTACTTTACCATCCTTTTTTATTTTATTTTTATTATGCAGCTACAGTTAGCTGCGTAATTGACCTTCCATTTGTGAACAACTTCCTATATACTGCCGTACATTTTTTAAATCTGGCAAATAATTTAATTGTTTCACATTCATTGCAATATACTTTCCACAATCCTCTGCATTTATAATTTTTTCCTTCTTGTTCAATAAATCCTATGACATCTTCTAATGGATAGCTTAAAAATAGTCCAATTTCATGTGGAAAATCATTTGATTCAGAAAGTCTGGTTTTTAACTCTAATAGACAATTTTCCATTTCTTCACTTTTGTATCCATATCTGAATAATAATGTCTTGACTTCATCTTTTTTTAAGTCGCTTTCCAATCTTTTTTTACGATATACATACAAAAGTACTTGCGTATCTTTTATTTTTAAAACTTCTATAAATACTCCTTTTTGATTTAACTTCTGGTTTTCTGCTTGAATCTCTTCTAATAAACTATCCGTTGATGAGAATCTGTAATTAAATATATTGGCTGTTTTCAATCCCGCTAACGTAGGAGAACAATGTTCTATTATTTTCCATTCCAGCATACACCTTCCTCCAAGTTTTCTATTTTGATCTCATATTTTTGCTGCGCCCATATAGTTAGTTATAGCTAACTATATGAGTGAAAGGAACGGGTATATTCTATACCCGTATTACAAAATGATCGCATTCTAAAAAAGTCTTTAGTTCTATCAATTAGTTAGCTATCACTAACTGTTATTATATTATCACAAGGATTCGTATCTGTCAACTATATATTCAAAATTTTTTACTTATTTTTTCTGTTGTTTTTTTCTCTTTTTCATTCCATTAAATATCTTATTGCCATTAAATGTTTTCGATTTCATAAAATATTTGATATCTGGTAGACAGATAGGGTATGATAAAGGTATAATGGAATTATCTATAAAAGAAAGGACTCTTGTATATGAATCAATTTATCGACTTATTCCGTCAGGATATGAATATTTTTTATGAAAAGACAAAAGCTTTTTACAATGGAGAGATTACGAAAGCAGAGTATAAGGGAATCTCTGGCGGTTTCGGCAGTTATGCAGAGCGAGATGGAAAGGCAAATATGCTTCGTCTGCGCCTGCCAGGAGGACGAATTTCAAAGGACACCCTTGCTTTTATTCTTCAGCAAGTGGAAGATCATCAGCTTGACACCATTAAATTAACAACTTGTGAAACCATCCAGCTTCACCATTTGGAACCAGATACGTTATTTGATATCGCATCAAAAGCACTTGATTTTGGTATTATTTGTCGTGGCGGCGGTGGAGATTTCCCAAGGAATGTAATCGTATCTCCACTTACTGGAGTTCAAAAAGATGAGTATTTTGATGTTATGCCTTATGTACTGGCTGCATCGGATTACTTACTATCTTTTATCCATGGACCAAAACTTCCTCGTAAGTTAAAAGTAGCTTTCTCTAACTCTCCAGAAAACGTACCTCATGCTACGTTCCGTGATTTAGGCTTCACTGCCAATAAAGATGGCAGTTTTGATGTCTACTGTGCTGGAGGTTTGGGCAATAATCCAAAATTTGGCGTTCGTGTTGCAGAACGAATTGCTGGAGAAGACATTCTCTATTATATTCATGCAATGGTGGATTTATTTATAGAACATGGCAATTATCAAAACCGTGGACGTGCCAGAAGCAGATACTTACAAGACACGCTTGGCAAAGAGGGATTAATAAAAGCATTCCAGGAAAAACTTTCAATCGCAAAACAAGATCCATCTCTTAAACTTTCTGTTTCTCCAATCCCTGTGAACAAAACGGGAAATGGTACCATTAGCAATGATCGTGTTATCGCTCAGAAGCAAGAGGGACTTTTTGCAGTATCTTATCAGCCAATTGGCGGACTGATTTCTCCTCAAACATTAAAAGCAATCTCTGACATCATTCAGGATATGGAGGACGTAGAACTGCGAATTTCACCATTTGAAGAGATTTACATTATTAATTTAACTGCCGACGAAGCACAAAAAGTATTAGATGTAACAAAAGATGGCGCCGCTACTCCACTGGAGCATTCGGTTGCCTGTATTGGAGCTTCCATCTGTCAGCAAGGAGTTCGGGATTCTCAATCTCTTTTACGTGAATGTATTGCAGCAGCAAACGCTTCTAACCTTCCAGCCAATGCATTTCCACAAATCCATATTTCTGGATGTCCTTCTTCGTGTGGAACACATCAAACTGGCTTGATTGGATTCCATGGTGGCGTGAAATTAATTGATAAAGTTCCTCATCCTGCCTTTACCTTACATGTCAATGGATGTGACAAGCAAGGTTTAGAACGTATGGGAACTCAATTAGGAGTGATTCTCCAATCCAAGATCCCTGCCTTCCTTTTGGATCTTGCCCAAGCAGCTGCGGATGCCGATATGAATTTTGTATCTTGGTTTAACAGCCACAAAGATGACTTCGATGCAATTACAAAAAAATATCTTATTTAACCCTTGTTTTGATTCGTTATGCAATCGGATAGGGGAGATTTGACCCTCCCCTTCCACACCACG
>DVHN01000173.1 GCA_018712075.1 Candidatus Fimimorpha faecalis | reverse complement strand
TTGTCTCCAATGACAATCATTGCATCTACATTCTTCGCTATAGATCTTGCTTCCAGTTGACGCTCTTCTGTGGCATTACATATTGTATTACATACTTCTATATCATAACCCTTTTTTTCGATAATTTCAACTATATCTTTAAATTTCTTGTAATTAAATGTCGTTTGTGATACAATACATACTTTCTCTCCTTCAAAAAAAGGTAATCGATCCACATCTTCATCTGTCTCAACAGCGAATGCTTCGGAATTACTCCATCCAATAATTCCCTGAACTTCTGGATGTTTCTCATTCCCAATAATAACAATCCGATACCCTGCCCTGCTTTGTTCTTCTACAATGCGATGAATTTTTTTGACAAATGGACAGGTTACATCAATGACTTGAATTCCAGGCCGATTCAGCCATTCATAAATTCTACGGCTTACTCCATGGGAGCGAATGATCACAATTCCTTTTTCTAACTCCTTCAGCTCTTGCTCACTGTTAATGACCCGTACTCCCTTTTCTTCCAAATCGTGCACCACTTCTTCGTTATGGATAATTGGCCCAAACGTATAAATTGGCTGATCAGAATGTTTTTCTACTTCCTGATAAACACGGTCAACCGCTCGTTTTACTCCAAAACAAAAGCCTGCACTTTTAGCAACGATTACTTCCATTATACTTTCCTCTTTTCCTGGACTAAATCAATTACAATATCTACCACTTCATTAATATCTAATTTGGAAGTATTCAATTCAATTGCATCTTCTGCCTTTTTCAATGGAGCAATTTTACGCTGCATATCTCTTAGATCTCTTTCCATAATATCTTCTTCGATCTCTTTGATATCGCTTTCAACGCCCTTTCTCTGTAGTTCCAAATAACGGCGCTGTGCCCGCACCTTTACATCGGCAGTTAAATAAATCTTTAGATCTGCTTCTGGAAGAACATTCGTACCAATATCTCGCCCATCCATCAGCACATCTCCTTTTTGGGCCATATCTCTTTGCAATTCCAGCAATTTATTTCGTACAACAGGGTAAGTGGATATTTTTGAAGTCAATTCTCCAACGAGTTCGTTACGAATATAATCATTGACATTATCTCCATTCAATAATACCTGTTGCTCTCCATCTTCATATTCAATCGTAACATCAACGTTTTTACAGGCCTCTTCCACCGCAGTTTCATCCTCAACATCGACCTTACTTCTCCACATATATAATCCGATTGCACGATACATTGCTCCTGTATCTACATAAATAAATGATAGTTTTTCTGCAACCTTTCTTGCTATCGTACTTTTTCCTGCTCCAGCAGGTCCATCAATTGCAATATTAAATCCCATATATTCCTCCCAGATAGCTTTATCTGTATTTTTATTTTACCTGATACTATTTCCAGCTGCATAGCCTGTTGACCAGGCAATCTGAAGATTATATCCTCCCGTCAAAGCGTCCAAATCCAAAACTTCGCCAACAAAATAAAGCCCTGATACCAATTTAGACTCCATTGTTGTTGGATTAATCTCTTTTATATTAATTCCGCCTTGCGTGATGATAGCTTCATTATAGTCTCTAACCCCAGTTAAGGTCAATGATAATTTCTTGGTTATCGAGATTATTTTCTGACGTTCTGGACGCAAAATCTCATTTACTGGTTTATCTGGAGAAATTTCTGTTAGCCGAATGATAACTGGAATTAACTTAGCAGGATATAATCCTCCAAGTGCGTTTTTAAACTGTTTATTTTTTGCAGCATTAAAATCTCTCAAAATTCTGGCATCCAACTGTTCTTCTGACAACGCTGGTTTTAAATCGATCTGCATTGTCAACGGCTGCTTTTCTAGTTTTTTCCCAACGATGCTGCTGGCGCTTAACACTGCGGGACCGCTTACTCCAAAATGAGTAAATAACATCTCACCAAATTCCTGATATAACTTCTTCTTTCCAGAAAAAATCGTAACTTCTACATTACGAAGTGATAAGCCTTGTAATTCTTTCACCCAAGCTTCCTGAACTGTTAATGGAACAAGTGCAGGTCTTTGCTCAGTTATTCGATGTCCAACTGCTTTGGCAAAACGATATCCATCTCCTGTAGAGCCTGTGGACGGATAGGAAATGCCTCCCGTCGCCACAATGACTGCATCTGCATAATATTTTTTTCCATCTGCCAGTTGAATCCCACTGCAAACATTTTCCGATTCAGAATCAGAGGAGGTTAGCAGCTGCTGCACTTCCTTTCTTAAATGAATCGATACATGCAGTCGCTTTAGTTCTCCTTGCAGAGCTGAAATTACATCGGAAGATTTATCCGATACAGGAAATACTCGATTTCCTCTTTCTACCTTCAATGGGCATCCACACTGCTCTAACAATTTCATCATATCTTCATTGGTAAAACGATAAAAAGCACTATAGAGGAATTTTCTATTAGTGACCACCTGATTTAACATTGTTTCCATATCTGAAGCATTGGTCACATTACAACGACCTTTTCCTGTGATATAAATTTTTTTTCCTAACTTCTCGTTTTTCTCAAATAAATCGACATGACAACCATTTTGAGCTGCTGCGATCGCTGCCATCATTCCAGCAGCTCCGCCGCCAATTATGATTATTTTCTTCATATTCTAACGCTCCCTTTGCATTTTACCATAAAAAAGTCATTTTTTCAATTGGTTTATCCATCAAAAATCGTATTTTCTCCTACAAAATCTACAATTTTTTATATCTTTTTATTTCTTTTTTATATCTTTTTACGATTTTTCTTAAACTTTTCACCTATGAATTCATTTTATCTTTTCTTTACTGCGATATAAATCAAACCACTCACTCCCATTAAAATAGGATAAAAACAATATGGAATAATTTGGAATGGCGTCAGTCCAGTGAGACTTGCTGCTGATAAAAGTTGTGCTCCATATGGAATTAATCCCTGGCAAGTAGAAGAAAACATATCCAAGAGAGATGCAGAGCGTCTTGGAGAAATATTAAATTCACCGCAAATTTCTTTTGCAATCGGACCAGCCATAACGATTGCCACAGTATTGTTTGCAGTACAGATATCCACCAATGCAGCTAACAATGCAATACCAAATTCTCCGCCCTTTCTTCCTTTAATTCTCTTCTTAATAAAGGATAAAATAAATTCAATTCCTCCGTATTTCCGAACAAGCGATACAATACACGCTACAATTATAGATATCACCGTAATATCATACATGGACTGAATTCCATCTCCTACCGCAGTAAAAATACCAGTTGGAAGGATCATTCCCGTTGCAACTCCAACCACTAGCGAAAGAACGGTTCCAACAAGCAATACAACAAAGACATTGACTCCTGCTAATGCCCCAATTAAAACGATTAAATATGGAATTACTTGCCAAATATTATAAGATAATTCTTCCTCCATATGAAAATCAATATTCATTGTTAATATAATAAATAATACAAATGTAATGATTGCAGCAGGTAATACAATTTTAAAATTCTCTCGAAACTTATCTTTCATTTCACATCCCTGAGTGTTCACAGCTGCAATTGTAGTATCCGAAATAACGGATAAATTATCTCCAAACATTGCTCCGCACATAACTGCTCCAATACAGATTGCCATAGAAAACCCCGTTTTTCCACTAATTTCCACTGCAATCGGAGCTAATGCAGCAATTGTTCCCATGGAAGTTCCCATAGAAAGAGAAACAAAACAACTAATTAAAAAAAGTCCCGCCACTGCTACATTGGGCGGAAGAATGGCAAGTCCTAAATATGCAGCACTTTTTGCCCCTCCCGCAGCACTCACTGCTCCTGAAAATGCTCCTGCCACTAAAAAGATGAGACACATTGTAATAATGTTTTCATTTCCTACTCCCTGTGCAACTACCCGAATTTTATCTTCAAATTTTAATTCTCTATTTTGCATAAATGCGACAAATAGAGCAATCAGAAATCCAACAATTGCCGGCATCGCATAAAAATCTCCTGTCAAAAACCCAGAGCCTAAAAATAACACAAGAAATACACCAATTGGTAAAAGAGCAATCGCTCTTCCTTTATTTTCCATTTCTTTCATTTGCTACCTCCCAAGATATAGAAAACTTTCATTGTTTCCTATCAATTTCAATTTTTAGTATAACAGAAAAACCCCTTTATTGACAAGGTAATCCGAATAAAAAATCAGTGATCTCAAAAAAGGTTCTGATTTGGAATTTTTTCCATAATCAGAACCTTTTTATCAATAATTGATTTTATTATACCAGGTGACATCCTCCTCCACCTAAAGAGGTGAGGGCTTCCTCTTGCAAAAGCAAGCAGTCGGTTCTCGTTCGAGCAGTCTATTGACTACAGCATAAGCGAGCT
>DVHN01000172.1 GCA_018712075.1 Candidatus Fimimorpha faecalis | reverse complement strand
TTAAAATAAATATTTCAGTTAGAATAGAACAAACTTGGAATAGAATCAAAATTTCTACAAGATCAAATTCAAAAGCTAATAGTGAGTCTGCAATGATTGAGATTACTGAACAGGGAGATATTTATCTGCGCTATGCCTTTACAACAAAGCGAGAGGGACAGTTGCCTTATCAGGGATATAACCGGCTTCATTTTGGTGAGAGAGAGTATACGTTGCAGGGTGAGTACTTTACGGCCAAAAATATCGATGGAGAGCCTGGAAAAGGTTCGAAAGGAATCTTCTATATAAAAAGAATATAGGAGATTTTTTGCGTTTGTGCTTTAATAAGATAACGCGGTGGTTTGATGAAGTGACATATTTGATTGGAACATTGGGACTTATAAGCCTCGAAATACTTAACTACAACCGCTCACAAAAATAATTTTCTATAATATTATAAATGGAGGAGAATAGATGTAAAATGGATGGTAACAAATTGATAAGTTCTGTAAAAATTATACACCACGAGTTGGTTGGATTTGAATATCGGCTATTAGCAGATTATTTTCGGTTAGTAGGTTCGTTTATATGTGATTGTACGTTGAAGACAGATCCTAAGGGGGATTTCGATGTAGTAGTTATTATTGATGATTCATTAAAGGAAAAGATAAAACAGCTAAAGTTAAGCTATCCAAATGCTATATGTTTGGGTAAGGTCGAAGATTCTTCAGAAAAAGGATGGAAAAACTATTTAAGAGAGTGTTTGCAGAAAATTAAAGTAAATTCTACTGTATGTTCAGAAGAAGATTTTGGGATATTAGAAGAAATTGCTTATGTTTATATTGAGTATGATTTAATGAAAGCTAGAGTAAGTTTTAGTTATTTTGTAGATGAGAAAAAAGAAAATATACAGAAAGCCCAAGATAAATTTGTAGGAGCATATCTTAAACTTTTTCAAGATAGAACAGAGGATGCTATATCGAAATCAAAGTATTTGATGTTTACACGGATTAATTTAGCCCGACTTTCAAATGAAACTTGTGTTTTTTTAAAGCAGGAGCTTCTTTTTGACACAAAGAAGTGTATGGAACAGCTGGATCAATTATTAAAAATGGATGTTACGTTTGTCAATGCGTATGTATTAAAAGGCTTTTTGGCTGAATTGGATAGGCATTATAAGGAAGAAGCTAAAGCTTACTATCAGAAAGCGATTGATCAAATTGGAGAACAGCCATATTCAAGCTATGTTTGTTATCGTCAAGGAAGATTTTATGAAAAGGTAGAAGGAAACTGGAACGAAGCAGAAAAATATTACCGAAAAGCATATACAGCAAATAAACTAGAGTATCGTGCTATTTATAAGATTATGCAGATCGAATTACAACAGGGTAAGTGGCTGGAAGCAGTTGAGTCATGTAAAAATATTATTAATATTTTAGATGAGAAATACAGGAATAACTATTTGCAGGAAAAGGAATACGAATATTTATTTAAAGCTTATCATGAAATGGGAGTTATTTATGAAAGACACTTGAATAATAGGGAAGAAGCTGATAAGGCATTTGAAAAGCGCAGAGAAGTTTGCGATTTGGAAAGAATGGAAAAACAAAATGAGTTATATATTCAGATTTTTGGTAAAGAGGGAAGTAAAAAATATTTGGAGATGACTCAAACAAAATTGAAGGATAAAATGGAAAATTGTTAATGGTATGGGGGATAGAACGATGAGCAAACCTTATATAATAGAAAATGTATCTTTACAAATTGAGGGAACGCAGAGTAAGATTGAAGAAATGAAAGATTTTCATAAATCTTATTATGGGAAAGAATTTTTTCAGGCATTTCAGGTAGTGGCTGAAATTTTGAAACAAAATGAAAAGATTTTTGAGAGATATAGGGAAGATGGATATGAAAATGCTGTAAAATTAACCCAGAGTCAGATCCATAACATTGTTCCTTTTATAGGAAAGCGTGGAACTGGAAAAACATCGGCCATGGTTTCCTTTGCAGGTGCATTGAAAGACTATTATAAAAAATATGGAGAAAATAAAGAAGATATATTTTTTACATTTTCGAAATCAAATGATATTTCTTTTACGTGCTTAGATTGTATTGATAGTTCTTTGTTGGAGAATGGAGAAGATATTTTTAAAGTAATTTTAGCACAAATGTATGGGGATTTTTTACGCATAAATCGAGAGAACTTAGAAAAAAGAGATGATGATCAAAGAAGAAAAATACAGAAAAAATTTGATAAAGTATATAAAAGTATTTGTCAATTGGAAGTAAAGACTCCAAGAGAAGATTATTGGGAAGAATCTCCGATTATGTCTTTAAAAAGTTTATCAAGTAGTTTATCGATAAAGATGGATTTTGAAGAATTAATCCAAGATTACTTGAAAGTAGTAGATAAACACAGAAAAGAACAAAATCATTTTCTGGTGATTGTGATTGACGATTTGGATTTAAATATTGACAGTGGATTTGATATGCTGGAGAAAATACATCGCTATATGATGGTTCCTAATGTTATTATTTTATTAGCTATTGACTATGATCAATTGAAATTATTATGTGAGAGACACTTTTATAAGATCGTTCCTTTTGTGGAAGAAAAAATAAAGGAAAAAAGTCAAGAAGTAGAAAACCTGGCGAAAGATTTTTTGGATAAGGCTCTTCCATGTCATATGAGGATCTATATGCCAAATTTAGCAAAGTGTCAGGGAATAAAAGTTAAGGAAAACGGCTTAGATTTGAAAAACGCAGTTTTTCAGGAGATTTATGAAAAACTAGGTATGAGAATGGATATCAAAGGAGAAAAGCGACATTTCTTTGAACAAAATTCGCTGCGTTCTTATGTCAATTTCTATTTAATGTTAAAAACTATGGGGAAATTAAAGGATCAAAATCTGGCTATAGAAGTAGAAAATAAGGAATTTTTCTCCACATATGAACGGAATTATAAACTGTTAATGTCTGATATTACTACAAGAATGGTAGATGAACGATTAAATACCAATTCTAAAAAAGCATTTTTTAAAATTACAGAAAGTAAGTTGCCGAGATCCTGTAGGAATTTATTTTCGCATATAAGTAAAATTATTGATGATATGAAAATAAAAGAAAAAACACAGCTTAATTCATTGGAGAAAAACTTAAAATCGTTGGCAGATATCGTTGATGAGTATGAATATAGCTATGGTGAGATTATGCGAATTATTTATTGCTGGGGAAGATGTGATGAACAGAGTAAGGAAATCATTCGGTGTCTTTTAGCTTTTTACTCGTTAGAAATGACTAGATTATATTACTATTATAGATATGAAAATAAGGGTACTGACAATACCGAGAATAGAACAAAGATCTTTCGTGAAATATTGAATGGATCATTTGCAGGAAGCTGGGCAAATAAAATGATGCCACTAATGAAAAAAGAAGGTACAGAAAGATTTTTTAATGTCGGTGATAGACAAAAAGTAATGATGGAGCAAGTCTTCCAAATTAAACTGAGTCCAGAAATGAAAGAGCAAATTAAGGTGTGGAAGGAAGAAAGCGGCTCTACGAAAGAGGATCTAAAAGAAAATATTAAAAAAATTTTTAGAAGTGTATTAGTGTTGGGAATGTTTTTCGATCAACCATATTATAAAAAACAAGAACAGTTTCGATGGGATATTCAAAAAACAGAAACGTCTTATAACTTTTCCAAGTTAAAAAAGGATTTTTTAGCTGCCACTCAAACAGATAATATTATTAATATTATAAAAAATAGAGAAGGAATTGGGATTTTTAATATTATGAATTTTGTTTCCAATGCATTCCAGTATGAAGAAAATATAATACCATTAATGAATAGCCTATATCAATGCCTATTTGGAAATAAGAATAATGAAAAATTAAAAGAAGAAATCAAACAAGAATTT
This sequence comes from Candidatus Fimimorpha faecalis, assembly GCA_018712075.1. Taxonomy (GTDB): domain Bacteria; phylum Bacillota; class Clostridia; order Lachnospirales; family Lachnospiraceae; genus Fimimorpha; species Fimimorpha faecalis. Next base: position 29,513 of record DVHN01000172.1, on the reverse strand, counting down.
GAAGATTGGGCAAAGTACTGTGGAGCATTTGCTTTGCCGATATATGATATGGACGTGTCTTATAACTTATTAAAGCGAGTTCGGCAAAGAATGTATGGACAAAGCATTAATGCCAGAACGGAAAAAGAAATTTTAAAAGAGACTATTGATATATATAATTTTATGAGTGAGCAATTAAAAGAAAATGACGAAAAATATGAAACAGGAATGGTTCATTGGGAAAAATGGCAGCATAAAGAGGAAAATTATTCTGGATATAAAATAAGTATGAAAGATGCCTTTGAGTATTGTCCATATATTAAATGGATTACAAATCGTAACGAGTATTTAGTAAATGAATTTGATGACTGGTTTGCGTCTATGTTAAAAGAATTAACAGTTCGGGGAAGTAGTGAATGTAAAGAAGATGAAAAAACAAAAGAAAATGAGATCAGATGGATGGGATATGATGATTAAAGATTTCTCTTAGGAAGTAAGAATAATAAAGCTAAGGGAAAGGGGGAAGTTGAATGGACAATTTGGAACGCATCCTATGTCTTTTATTTAAGCATATATCGGCAAAAATGGTTTTGAATCATAGTATTAATGCTCAAAGATTTGACCAAAAAGAGTTTGTGAACTTGGCATTTGTATATATGAGAGAATACAGTGAAATAGAGTTGCAAAATTTGTGGTTGTACTATAAAGATATATTTCAAATAGAGAGAAATACGATTGATCAGAGGGAAAGTACGCAAAGTTTTTCTGTATTTGATGCATTATTTTGTTATATAAAGAAAAAATTGATTGTTCAGAACAATGAAATTATGTGCCGATATGATAAGCTAATGAACTGGAGAATGTTGACATTTGAGATAAGCGAAGATTTGTTAATAGCTGCCTATTTAGCGCAGAAAAATCGTCCAGAAGAAACAATGGAAATGGGATTTACCTGGAAAACAGTAATTGGTCATAATAATTCTCAATTGAATCGTATTATGGAAAGAGGAATTTCAGAAAATCATTTCCATTTATACGGCTCTGCGCCCATGTTTTCTGTTTCATGGATTAGTTTAATGAACAATGTTTGCAGATCAAAATCAGCGAAGTATTTAAAGAAATATGATTATGAAAGAAGATACTCTAGTGTTCATTATAATGCTAGTTATAAAGAGGAATCATTGGTAGTTCAGCACTATCAGGCTGTGTTAATACGGATATTTCTCTTTTCAAAATTAATGAATAGAACTATCCAAATAGGTGAGATTAATCTTGATGAGAAAAAGGTAGAAGAATGTATAGAAAATCAGGATTGTATGGAAGAAATTCTTTCAGAGATTCAAATGAATATTGATGTGTTTCGTAATGATAACTTCTATGATAATAAGGAATTAGAAGATTATGCTTTATTTGGAATGAGGGAATTCTGCGAGGTTAAAGCATGTAATAATATTTTTGCGGGAGAACGCTGGTTTTTATATTCTTGTTTACATAAAATTTATAGAAGTGAATTTCCAGAAATATATGTAAATTGGTTTTATGCGTATTTATTAATTAAAGAAGTTTTGCGCTCAGAATTAATACAATCTAACCAAAATGTAGGTTTTATAAATTTTCAAAAATACCAAAATCGTAAAATGGAGTTGGTTGATGATATTATATTCAAAACGGAAATGGTTAAATGGGCTGTAAGAGAAAACATGCTGAATTCAAATATAAAATCATTAGAAATTAGAATTCATCCACAAAATACGGTAAAGAAAAATATAGATGTTATAAAACAGTTGGATTATATTATTGGAAAAGAAAAAAAGAAGTATTTTTATACGTTTCATTTCTCGAAGTCATCGGATGAAGAAGAGGATAATTATGAATTTAGCCATTATAGGCATTATAAAAAACGTCGAAGTGTAAAAAAATTAGCAAATGTTATTGTAGCTATACGGGAACAACATCCAAAGTATGCAAAAAGGATACTGGGAATTGATGCGGCATCAAGTGAAATTGGATGTAGACCAGAGGTTTTTGCCAGCAGTTTCCGATATTTACGAAATCATATAAAAATTTTAGATGATGGGTTAAATAGAAAAGAACTTCCACAATTGAGAGTAACCTATCATGTGGGAGAAGATTTCTTAGATATAGCGGATGGACTTCGTGCGATTGATGAGGCTATTAATTTTTTGAATATGGAGTCGGGGGATCGTATGGGACATGCGTTAGCATTAGGATTGGATGTGGAAGAATGGTATTGTTCTAAAAATAACAAAATTTTGATACCGCAGCAAGATTATCTTGATACATTAGTATGGATGTATCATGCTTTGATCCGATTTGATATTCCTGGTATGAGTACTTTGAGTGGATATATAGAAGAAGAATATGATTATTATTTCTATGAAATTTATAGAAAATATATTGATTTTCGAGAAATAAAAGAAATATTAAAAGATGCAATTAATGAATATAAGCATTTAGGAGTAGCATTTACTTTTCAAGAGGAAGGGTATGCTTTTAATCTTTCTGAGTATTATCAGGCTTGGAAGCTAAGAGGAGATGATCCGTGCCTTTATGAGAATGGTTATTTTAAACCAATACCTAATGGGGTAAATATAGAACAATCATATATAAATCAGAAATTTCCAGAACGGTTTAACATTCGGTATATGCCACAAGTATTTTTGTTAAACTATTTATACCATTTTAATAGTGATATAAAAAAGGCAGGAAGGAAGAGGATTGAGATTAATATAATGCCATATTATATTCAAGGTGTAAAGTTAATCCAAAAAGAATTGCAAAAAAGAATTAGTGAGATAGGAATTGCAATTGAAACAAATCCTTCTTCTAATTATTTAATAGGTACATTTAAAGATTATGCGAAGCATCCAATATTTAACTTCTATAATAAAGAGTTAACGCTTGATACTCAAATACTATCGGAATGTCCTCAAATATCGGTATCTGTCAATACGGATGATATGGGAGTATTTAGTACATCTCTTGAAAATGAATATGGATTATTAGCAAATGCACTAGAGAAGCTTAAAGATGACCATGGAAAACCATTGTACAATCAATCTATGATATATGAATGGATTAATCGTGTTAGAAAATTTGGAAATCAACAAAGCTTTTTTAATAAGAAGTACTATAAGGAAAAAAAGCAAAAAAGCAAAAACTCTTTCTAATAGTTGAGTAGATGATTTACTTCATAGTTTCGCTGTAGTAAAATAAAGACAAGTAATAGCTAGGTATGAAATTTTTTAATACTTGAGGTGATTCCAGAAGGGAGATCGTGAATATGGGGAATATAAAGATTCCTGTTGGGCGTTCGGGATTTGCGGATATTCGGATGAATAACTATTATTTTGCTGATAAATCGGGATTGATTGAGGAATTATTGAAGACGGATGCAACACAGGTTACGTTAATTACTCGTCCTCGTCGTTTTGGTAAGACGCTGAATATGAGTATGTTGTCAGAATTTTTTGATATTCGTAAGGATAGTAAAGCATTATTTAAGGGACTGGCAATTGCGGAAAACGAAGAATTGTGTACAAAATGGATGAATCAATATCCTACATTATTTTTAACGTTTAAGGATATTGGAGGAAATACATTTGAAAATGCCTATGGGCTTTTGGAGACGGTAATTTCAAATCTTTGTAAGAGTCATGAATATCTAACAAAAAGTGAAGTGGTAAATGAAAATGATAAGTTAGTGTTTTTAGAACTGAGTTTAGGAAATGCAAGGAAAAAGGATTTACAGACATCAATTGCGTTGCTGCTTCGTATGATGCAAGCTTATTATGGTAAGCCAGTAATTCTTTTGGTTGATGAATATGATGTGCCGATTGCTAAGGCAAGTGGAAATCGAGGAGAGAAAGAAGATTATTATGAGCAGATGATGGAAGTAATTCGTCCGCTTATTAGTACTGCAATTAAAGATAATGATTCTTTAAAATTTGCCGTGTTTACGGGATGTCTTAGAATTGCAAAAGAAAGTATTTTTACAGGAACGAATAATTTTGTTTCCGACACGATTTCGGATACTCGATTGAATGAATATTTCGGATTTACACAAGCAGAGGTGAATGTTCTGTTAGAGAAAACAAAATTAATGGATCATATAGATGAAATAAAAAAATGGTATAATGGATATCAATTTGGTGACTTTGATATATATTGTCCCTGGGATGTTATGAATTATGTAAATAATCTAATTATGAATCCGAAGGCAGAGCCAAAAAGCTATTGGGAAAATACGAGCGATAATGCGATTATTCGATCTTTTTTAGAGCGAACGCAGTTTGATGTAAATGAGAAATTTGAGGAATTATTGGATGGAAAATATATTTTAGAGCCAATTGAAGAAACACTTACTTATGATGTTTTAGAGTCTTCTGAAGAGAATTTGTGGACGTTGTTATATTTCACAGGATATTTGACAACCATTCAAATAGAGGAAAAGCTTCCGTTCGGTCTGTTTGCATTAAAAATTCCAAATGCGGAAGTGATGGATATTTTTCGTAAAAGTGTAAAAAGTTGGTTTTATGATCACGCATCAATGAGTGACCGTAGCAAATTGTTTTTTGCTTTATGGAATGGAGAGGCAGAAACATTAACGAATCTTCTATCGGATCTACTGTTTGATACAATTAGTTATCATGATTATAGAGAAAGCTTTTATCATGCGTTTCTTGTGGGACTTGTTTCAAATGCAGGATATCGAGTGGAATCGAATTATGAAAATGGATTAGGGCGTTCCGATATTGTAGTAAAAGATCGACGCAATCGGCGTGCTTTTATTATTGAGGCAAAATGGACAGAATCAGAACAGAATCTGGATAAAGTATGTGAGCAGGCAATGAGACAAATTGAAGAAAGGCAATATGTGAAAAAAATTGAGCGAATGGGATATAAAACAGTCGTTCCGTTTGCAATGGCTTTCTGGAAAAAGCAATGTCTTGTTAAAGTGAAAAAAGAATAAGAAGATTGTCTATCAATAACAAATAAAAAGTTCAATTTATGATCCAGAAACAATGAAATATTAAAGCCTGTCTACATAGAACAATAGAAGTAGGCAGGCTTTGTTATATTAGATTCTATTCTTTATCATAAAATTTTCTCTTCCCATTCTTTTTCTTTGAATCCTGTTAGTACGTAGTTTTCACCGATTACAAGTGGACGTTTTACGAGCATTCCGTCGGTAGATAGTAATGCGATTTGTTCTTCTTCGCTCATGGTTGGCAATTTATCTTTTAACTGCATGGATTTGTACAGTTGTCCGCTTGTGTTGAAGAATCGTTTGAGTGGAAGTCCGCTTTTTTGGTACCAGGTTTTTAGTTCTTCTTCGGATGGATGTTCTTCTTTTATTGGGCGTGTTGTGTATGGAATCTCGTGGGCATCTAACCATGCAAGTGCTTTTTTACATGTGGAGCATTTGGAATAGCAAAGTATCGTCAATTCTTTCATTGTTTTCTTTCCCTTTCTTTTTTTCTTTTCATGCAGAGCAAGCAATCCTCATCGAAAGGCTATGAAATAGTCTGCAAATATTTCATTATTTTAAAAAATAGTATAGTATAATTTTCCAAAAAGAGCAACGATGGTTTGAAAACGTTTCATTAGGTTTTACAGATGTTTTTTAATCCGTGCAGCATCTTCTTTTGTACAACCCTGTTTGGAATAGCGGGCTTTTTCGTAAAGATTATGCAAGGTAAGGGTTTCGTTTGTTTCATCCAGATTTGCATAATGTTCCAGTTCCGTTGGAGTATAGGAAGTTGGAATATCGGAATTGGATTTGGAATTTTTTTGAATTGTTTTTTTGTATTTTTTTCTGATATAGGCGTTTGGATGGAAGGAAAACCAAGGGGAAGAATCGTCTTTTTGAGAACGAATCCGTGTAATAAAATGATGTTCTTCTTTAATAAATTCCTGTTGATCCTCGTTTTCGTGTGGTGGCTGATAAAAACGCTGGAAAAGCTGATAAATAAGATAAATGATTCCAGCGATGAAAGCTAAAACTGCAAGAATTAGCAGAATGTTAAGGAATAGTTGTAGTAATTGAACGAGCCATTCTGGAGCCTGTTCCTCTGAGGCAAATAGGGATGATGGTTCTTCCGTGGCAGTTTTAGTTTCTTCTATAATTTCTTCTTCTGGACTGTCTTTTGGAAGCAGAAGGAGAATTAGCCACCGCAGTAATGCAAGAAATTGATTTCCAATTTGACTCAAAAGTCGTTCTAATCCTGTAAATGGGAGTAGGAAAAAGCAGAATGTAGTAATGCCAGCAAAAATGCTGACCATAATACGGTTAGTATAGATAATCTGATGACCTGGAAAATTGGAAACATTTTTTTTGTCATTTAAATAATACTCCAAATGTTTCAAGTTTATATATAAAATCATTATAATGATATAAACAAATGCAAAATAATACAGAAATGATTTTAAGTTCTCTAAGTGAAGAAACGAGGAGATTATGTAAATAAACAAAAAGAATAGAGAATACATATAGTGAGGCTGTTGTAAAAAGTCACGCTTTCGATCTAGTCTGGCAGGAATTCGAGCAATAACAATGAGTAGCGTGAAAATAGTTAGGTAAATCTGTTCTGCCAGGTTGTCTGCAAAGAAAAAGATTCCAGTACCACAAATAATTCCAATTCCAAGGTAAGTGAAGAGAGAGCTGCAATAATTGACAGCGATGGCAGTGGCAGCTAGAGGGAAAATTAAAATACAGGCACGAAGAAAGTATAAGTTCCAATCTTCGGGGAATATAAGAAAGATTGGGATGCTTGCTGCGGCTAGAATTAATAAGAATCCATGGAATGATTCAAAAAGAAATAATAAATTACGTCTCATAGGAAGACACCTCCCATCGAATTACTTGCATATCGGGTGTAGAAGATATGGGAAATTCCATATCTGCGGTGAGTGGAGCAATCCATAATGCACCAGCACTGTTTTGAGTGAGGTTGCCAAATGCTTCCTGCAAATCTGGATGCAGATCGCTTGAAATCATAATATAAAGAGGATCCGTTCGATTTGATGTATACAGTAAATCCTGTAATTGTTGTTTACAAGAAATAGTTGGGCGAGATAGATCAATTCTTGCAAGTATTTGATAGATAGTAGTAATCTGGCATAATCCAGTGCCTGCCGGTATTACTGCAACTTGTCCAGTAAGCAAATCATAGGCGTTGCAGACCATCTGGATTGGAATGGATTTATTTAAAAAGTAGTGACTAATTGCCCCAGCAAGACGAATCGAAACTTCCTGGAGAATGTCTTTTTTCCAGAGTAATGGATCTTCTAAGTTTAAAAATAAAATTACCTCTTGAGAAGCAGTGGAATCGTGCAGATTAACCATGAGATTACCAGAACGAGCAGATGCCTTCCAGTTAATTTTATTCATTGGATCAGTTATCGTATAATCACGGATACCACGGAATTCAAATGGATCTTCGTAAAGAAACTGACGGCTTGTTATACTTCCAATCATCTTACGAAATGGGACTTCTAAAGAAGAAATATCAATGGATTTTGGATAGACATATAAAAATGTCTGAACAGGCAAAATTGTGACGAGGGAATTTGTCATCAAAAGGTCAGAAGAAATGCAGTCTGCCTGTTTGATTTCATAGTATCCACGTTTTTGACAATGAAATTGTAGTGTACGAGTAATCCGCTGGAAAAAAAGAACGGAGAAAATGTCACTTCGGTAGGTTTGATCGGATACTGTTGTATTTTCCATGTTTTGAAATTGAAGATATCGACTAATCTGAAATTTTACATTTAAATGAATTAACGGCAAAAGTTTGCGATTTTCAATTATTTCAGTTAAACATGCAGATTCTCCCTCAAAAACAGGTCGTTCTTGAAACCGAATGGATACAGTTAGTTGTTTTTTCCAATAGGTTTGATAAATGTATTTTTGCAGAAAAAATAATAGGAAAGCTCCTAAAAGTAAAAGAACTAATTTCATAGCAAAACCTCATCGATATTTTTTATAGAAGGATAATATTATCGTTTCCAGTCTTCGGTTGGGACAGGGATCTCAGATAGTAGTTTTTGAATCATTTCCTCCCCAGATGATTGACTGCCAGAAAAACGTCCCAAAACAAGACGATGGGATAAAACGGAAACGGCAACCGCTTTAAAATCTTCTGGTACGACATAAGTACGGTCATGTAGATAGGCATAAGCCTGTACTGCACGCATAAGTGCTAAACTGCCTCTTGGACTTACGCCTGTAATAATATGAGATTGTTCTCTTGTAGCACGAACCAATTCTACTAAATAATTCATAAGCAAAGGATGTACATAGACTTCCTTATATGCTTGCTGTGCTTCCAAAATGGTCGAAGTGGAGCAAACAGGCTGGAGTGTTTCAAGAGGAGCATTTTTTTGGAAACGGGTTAAAATAGAAAGTTCTTCTTCCTTTGTAGGGAATCCCATGGAAACTTTCATGAAGAAACGATCGAGCTGTGCCTCTGGAAGAGGAAAGGTTCCAGTTGTTTCAACAGGATTTTGCGTGGCGAGAACAAGAAATGGTTCAGGGAGCTTTCGGGTAATGCCATCTACGGTTACTTGGTGTTCTTCCATGCATTCTAATAACGCAGATTGGGTACGTGGCGTAGCACGGTTAATTTCATCTGCAAGTAAAATATGACAAAAGACAGGACCTGGTTTAAAGATAAATTCACTTTCCTTTTGATTGTAATAATTTAATCCTGTAATATCAGATGGCAGTAAGTCAGGGGTGAATTGGATACGGGAAAAAGAAGCATCCAACGACCGAGCCAATGACTTAGCCATTACTGTTTTTCCTGTTCCTGGAACATCTTCTAAGAGAACATGACCACCTGCAATAAATGCGGTCATTAATAAATCAATAACGTTACCTTTCCCAACGATTACCTTTTCTATGTTTGTGTTTAATTGATCTAATGAGTTCATAATAGTAGAATACTCCTTTGCGTACATTTTTTTAAATTATACCATAATATTAGGAAGAAATGTAAGAAAATTGATAATTGGCACACTCGTGACTTTCGACGTGTGAGGTTTCACAAAATCTAGGGATTGTAAAATTGGAAAAAATAAGATAAAATGAAAAACAAAGGATAAGGAGAGTTGTGAGGAGATGAAATTATGAAACAGTCGGGAACCGTTATGCTGACAACGCCCAGATTAATTTTACGTAGGTTTGAAGAAAATGATGCCGAAGCGATGTATCGTAATTGGGCAAGTCATAATATCGTTACAAAATATTTAACTTGGCCAACGCATGATAATATAGAAGTGACAAAAGCGGTATTAAAAGATTGGACGAAACAGTATAAGAATAGTCAGTTTTATCAATGGTGTATTGAATTAAAATCTTTAAAAGAACCGATCGGAAGCATTAGCGTAGTAAGTCAAGATACACAAATTAAATGTGCAGAAATTGGTTATTGTATTGGAGAGTCCTATTGGAAGAGAGGAATTACATCCGAAGCACTTCGAGCAGTGATGGATTTTTTATGGAACCATGAGGGATTTCGTAGGATTGAAGCAAAGCATGATTTCAATAATCCTGCTTCTGGAAGAGTAATGCAAAAATGTGGATTGCAATATGAAGGAACAAAGATTGCAGCAGGTTTTAATAATACAGGAATTTGTGATCTAGTACTTTATGGAGCAGTGAAGGGTTAATACGATATTTTTGTTCAATATGAAAAGAAAAAAGTGGTAGAAAACTACAAAAAATACAAGGTTGGAGGTAACTATGAAAAGCTTACTGCGGTATTTGGGCAGTTATAAGAAAGAGAGTATATTGGCGCCATTGTTTAAATTATTGGAGGCTTTGTTTGAATTATTTGTGCCTTTGGTAATGGCTAGAATTATTGATATTGGTATTAAAAATAGTGACATTGGCTATATTTTGAAGATGGGCGGATTATTGATTTTATTAGGAATCATTGGTTTAGTTTGTTCTTTAACCGCCCAATATTTTGCAGCAAAGGCGGCGGTTGGATTTGGAACTGCATTAAGACATGATTTATTTCAACATATTCAATCCCTTTCCTATTCAGAAGTTGATACAGTTGGAACTTCCACGTTGATAACACGAATGACAAGTGATATCAATCAAGTACAGGCAGGGGTAAACTTATTTTTACGATTATTTATGCGGTCTCCATTTATCGTGTTTGGAGCAATGATTATGGCGTTTACAATCGATTGGAAGGCAGCCATGATCTTTGTAATTACAATTCCAGCGTTATCGGTTGTAGTGTTTGGAATTATGCTGGTTAGTATTCCAATGTATCGGAAAGTACAGAGCCGTTTGGATCGGGTTACACAACTGACGAGAGAAAATCTAGTAGGAGCACGTGTCATTCGTGCGTTTAACCGTCAAAAAGATGAGAGAGAAAATTTCACAGAAGCAAATGCGCTTTTAATGAAAGTGCAGGTATTTGTTGGAAAGATTACAGCGCTATTAAATCCAGTTACTTATATTATTATTAATGTTGCAATTGTTGTATTACTTTGGGTAGGAGCAAATCAAGTAAATAATGGGATTATTCTACAAGGTGCGGTTGTTGCACTCGTCAATTATATGTCACAGATTCTCGTAGAATTAGTGAAACTCGCAAATCTGATTATTAATATTACAAAATCACTAGCATGTGCAAATAGAATTCAAAACGTAATGGAATTAAAACCAAGTTTAACAGAATACAGTACAACAGAAGTAAAAGAAACGAATTCGGAAAATTATATTGAATTTGACCATGTAACGTTTGCCTATCAAAATGCAAAAGAACCTTCTTTGAGTGATATAAGTTTTAAGGTGAAAAAGGGTCAGACAATTGGTATTATTGGTGGTACAGGTTCTGGAAAGTCTTCTTTAATCAATTTGATTCCTCGTTTTTATGATGCGACAAAAGGAAAAATTACAGTTGATGGTACCGATATTAAACGTTATCCATTGAATCAGATTCGTACTATGGTTGGAATTGTTCCGCAAAAAGCGGTTTTATTCAAAGGTACGATTGCCGAAAATATGCGGTGGGGCAAGAAAGATGCGACAGAAGCAGAGATGATGGAGGCATTAAAGACGGCGCAGGCAGCGGAAGTAGTAGAAGGAAAAGAGGGTGGACTGAATGCCGATATTTTGCAAGGTGGGAAGAACTTATCGGGCGGTCAGCGTCAGAGGCTAACGATTGCGAGAGCACTGGTAAAAAAACCCGAGATTTTAATTTTGGATGATAGTGCATCGGCGCTGGATTATGCAACCGATGCCAAACTGAGAAAAGCGATTAAGAAGATGGATCGTAATATGACCGTTTTCATTGTATCACAGCGTTCTACAACGATTCAGTATGCGGATCAGATTATTGTATTGGATGATGGAAAAATGGTTGGAATTGGTAAGCACGAGGAGTTACTGCGATCCTGTGAAGTATACCAGGAAATCTATTATTCACAATTTCCAAAGGAGGGACGTTAAATGGGCAGAGAAAAAAATAAAGAGGTAATGTTAAAAGTTTTAAGGAGTATTCGTCCCTATTGGTTTCTTGTTGTGCTATCGTTTGTTATGGCAGCAGTGACGGTTGCATTGACATTGTATGTGCCGATTTTAATTGGATATGCGGTAGATGAGATTATCGCAGCAGGAAACGTTAACTTTCCTGGGGTATGGGCGATTATAAAGCAGATTGTAATTGTGATTGTAATTACAGCATTGAGCCAGTGGCTAATGAATGTATGCAACAATCGTATTACATTTCGAGTAATCAAAGATATCCGGACAAAGGCATTTCATCGTTTGGAAAATCTTCCTTTAAAGTATGTGGACAGTCACCAATATGGAGATGTGGTAAGCCGTATCGTATCCGATGTGGATCAATTTTCTGATGGTCTTTTGATGGGATTAACACAGTTATTTTCTGGGGTTATTACGATTATAGGAACGCTTGCATTTATGCTTTATCTAAACTGGATTATTGCACTTGTCGTAGTAATTATCACACCACTTTCTTTGTTTGTAGCACGTTTTATTGCACAGCGTACGTATACGATGTTCCATAAACAGTCTGAGACACGAGGAAAATTAACTTCTCTGATTGATGAAATGATTGGAAATCAGAAAGTGGTACAGGCATTTGGTTATGAGGATGATGCACTAAACCGTTTTGATAAGATTAATGAAACGTTGGGAGAATTTAGTTTAAAAGCAACGTTTTTTTCTTCCATTACAAATCCAGCAACTCGTTTTGTAAATGGAGTGGTTTATGCAGGCGTTGGTATTGTAGGAGCAATTGCAGCAGTAAATGGAGTGCTGACGGTTGGACGATTAACGAGTTTTTTAAGTTATGCAAACCAATATACAAAGCCATTTAATGAGATCAGTGGTGTTATTACAGAACTTCAAAATGCACTTGCGTCAGCTGCTCGTGTATTTGAGTTAATGGAAGAAGAACCACAAGTTCCAGATGCAGAAGATGCAGTTGTATTAGCAGATGTGGACGGAAATGTAGAGATGGATCATGTGTATTTTTCTTATACGCCAGAACAGAAATTGATTGAAAATTTTAACTTAAACGTAAAACCAGGGCAGAGAATTGCAATTGTTGGACCGACTGGATGCGGAAAGAGTACGGTCATTAATCTTTTAATGCGTTTTTATGATGTAGATCAGGGATCTGTAAAAGTGGAAGGGGAAGATATTCGTCATATTACAAGAGAAAGTCTTAGAAATAATTATGGTATGGTACTGCAAGAAACATGGCTGAAATCTGGTACTATCCGAGAAAATATTGTTTATGGAAAGCCAGACGCAAGTGAGGAAGAAATGATTTTAGCTTCCAAAGCAGCACATGCACATAGTTTTATTAAACGTTTGCCACAGGGATATGACACCGTAATTACAGAAGATGGAGGAAATTTATCCCAAGGGCAAAAACAGCTGCTTTGCATTGCCAGAGTTATGCTTTGCCTGCCTCCAATGCTGATTTTGGATGAGGCGACCTCTTCGATTGATACAAGAACTGAAATCCGTATTCAGAAAGCATTTGCGAAAATGATGCAGGGTAGAACAAGCTTTATTGTTGCACATCGTCTTTCTACGATTAAGGAGGCGGATGTCATACTTGTTATGAACAATGGTAATATCATTGAGCAGGGAACACATGAAGAATTGCTTGCTCAGAATGGATTTTATGCAAATCTATATAATAGCCAGTTTGCATTATAGGAGAATTGATGCAGAAAATAGTAATTGTGGAAGATGATCCAACACTTCGAAATGAATTAAAACATCTTCTAATTAATAATGGATATGATGTATACCAACTGTTGGAATATAAAAACGCTGCTGAGAAAATAATTAAGTTTACTCCAGATTTAATTTTGCTTGATATCCTGCTTCCAGGTGCGAATGGACAAGCGATTTTAAGAGAAATTCGGGAAAACTCAGAAATACCCATTATTATGCTAACGAGTAAAACGACTGAAGTAGATGAGATTATGAGCATGAGTTATGGAGCCGATGATTATGTGACAAAACCGTATAATCCAACCTTGCTATTATTGCGAATCCAAGCATTGTTAAAGCGTTCAGGAAAACAGCCAGCTCAGGAAAAACAAAATTATCGTGGAGTTACATTGAATTTGCTGAGAAGTTCCATACAGTATCAAGATCAAGAATTGATATTATCCAAAAACGAACTGACCATTTTTTACTTCTTATTACAACATAAGGGAGAAATTGTGTCTAGAGATGATTTGATGGATTATCTATGGGATTATAATAACTTTGTGGACGACAATACATTGACGGTTAATATCAATCGACTTCGGAAAAAGCTAAGTGAAATTGGACTTTCAGGTGTAATTCAGACGAGAAGAAAGCAAGGATATTTATTAGTATGAGACTTTGGGATTATTTGAACGATCATAAAATATCAATTGGTATTTTTGTTGGGATGGTTGTAATTGTAGAAGCAATTTTACTACTATTTAAGACTGCGATTGAATTGCACATTTTCCTGCAAGTGGTTTTGACAGGAAGTGGAATTGTTATTGTCACCTATAATTATCAGAGAAAAAAACAGTATTATCAAAAAATAAAAGAGCAGCTTTTACAATTGGACAAAAAATTTTTGCTAATTGAAATGATAGAGCAACCCGATTTTTTGGAAGGAAGTCTGTTTTACCAGTGGCTGGAACAAATTTCAAAATCGATGAATGATGAAATTTTTTCTCAAGTTAGAAAAAACAAGGAATTCAAACAATATATTGAAACTTGGGTTCATGAAATTAAACTTCCGATTACAAGTTTGAAACTGATGATCTATAATAATAAAAAAGATTATCCAAGAGCATTGCGGGAACAGGTAAGAAAAATTGAGACTTATGTGGAACAAGTTCTTTATTATATTCGAAGCGAAGTGCCTCAAAAGGATTATGTAATAAAGGAATGCTGTTTAAAAGATATTGTGGATATAGTAATAAAAGAAAATAAGGATAGTTTGATTTTAAATCAAATAAAGATTTTACAACAAGTACCAGAATGTTTTGTACTGACGGATAAAAAGTGGCTTAGTTTTATGATCGGTCAGATTGTCAGTAATTCCGTTAAATATAGGAGAAAAGAGAATCCAGAGATTTTATTTACTTGTGTTAAAATAGAACATGGATTACGGCTTTGTATTCGAGACAATGGAATTGGAATTGCTTTGGCTGATTTACCAAGAGTATTCGAGAAATGCTTTACAGGAGAGAATGGGCATAAGACAGCGGCATCTACAGGGCTAGGACTGTATTTATGCAATCGAATGGCTAGAGAATTGGGACATAAAATAACAATTGACTCCAAACAAAATGAATATACAGAAGTAAGAATTGATTTTGATCAGGATTTGTATCTTACAGTAGCTCAATAACCTTACAGCAATGTAAGGTTATTTTATATAGATCGATGGATTCATAAGCAGAAGAATTATATAATACTGGTAGTACCCACAGAACGGGCATGAAGGTTTAGAAAGGAGTTTCTGGATATGAATCAATTACTGAAAATTGAACACATTGTAAAGTATTATGGAAGTCGCTCTAGCTTAACGAAAGCCATTGATGATATGAGCTTTGGTGTAGATAAGGGAGAATTTATTGCAATTATGGGAGCAAGCGGTTCTGGAAAAACAACATTGTTAAATTGTATTTCTACAATTGATCGAGTAACAAGCGGAACCATTGAATTAGATGGAACAAATATTACAAATTTAAAGGGAACTGCACTTACGAAGTTTCGCTGTGAACAGCTTGGATTTATCTTTCAAGATTTTAACTTATTAGATACATTGAATGCATATGATAATATTGCATTGGCGTTGCAGATTCAAAATGTTTCTCCCGCTACTATTAATAAGAGGGTGGAAAAAATGGCAGAGAAACTGAATATTATCGATGTATTGCAAAAGTATCCTTATCAAATGTCGGGAGGACAGAAACAAAGGGTGGCTTGTGCGAGAGCTCTTATCACAAATCCGAAATTGGTATTGGCAGATGAGCCAACTGGGGCCTTGGATTCAAAAAGTTCCGCCATGCTGCTGGAAAGTCTCAATGATTTAAATTATCAGCTTCAAACAACGATTTTAATGGTAACGCATGATGCGTTTTCAGCTAGTTATGCGAATCGTGTTATTTTTATTAAAGATGGAAAATTATTTGATGAGATTCGTAAAGGGAATGATGACAGGAAACAATTTTTTAATAAGATTATTGATGTTGTCTCACTGCTTGGAGGTGATTTAAATCATGTTATTTAAACTGTCAGTAAAAAACTTTAAAAAAAGTATAAAAGATTATTCGATTTATTTTTTTACTTTAATTTTAGGTGTTGCAGTTTTTTATATGTTTAATGCCATTGGAACCCAGGCAGCGATGATGGAAGTTTCCAAAACAAAAGAGGATATTATCGCTACAATGAATGGAGTATTATCTGGGATGAGTATTCTTGTTGCGTTAATTTTAGGATATTTAATTGTGTATGCCAGCCATTTTATGATGAGGAAACGAAAAAATGAATTTGGCATTTATATGACGTTGGGAATGAGTCGATGGAAAATTTCTAAAATTCTTTTCTGGGAAACTTTTATTATTGGAGTGATTTCTCTTATGGTAGGATTAGTCGTAGGAATTGGACTTTCTCAGTTTATGTCATTGTTGGTTGCCAATTTATTTGAAGCTAATATGGAGCAATTTATGTTTGTCATTTCGTGGAATGCAATTTTAAGATGTATCGTATATTTTTCTGTGATCTATGTGGCTGCAATTATTTTTTATTTCATCACGATTCGCAAAGCGAAACTAATTGATTTACTAACAGCAAATAAAAAGCAGGAAAAAAATCAGTTAAAAAATCCATTGGTTTGTTTGATTATATTTTTGGCAGCAGTAGGGATGCTTGGTTATGCATATTATAATGTAACAGTAGGGGCAGAAGACTTACAAACGCAAGGGGACGTACTAATCCAAATTTTACTTGGAATTGTTGGAACCGTTCTTATCTTTTGGTCAATGGCTGGAATGTTGGTACAGGTAGTAAAAAAGATTCCCCATTTTTATAGAAGAAAACTGAATTCATTCGTATTGGGGGAAATATCGAATAAAATAAATACGACTGTAATTTCAGGCAGTATCATTTGTCTCTTGTTATTTTTAACGATTTGTGTGTTATCTGCTGCGTTTACATTAAAGGGATATAAAGATGGAATTATGGAATCGCTGGCACCAGCGTCGATTAGTTTGTATAAAGACATGAGGGATGGTTATTCGGTTTTCGATGTATTGGAAGAACAAAAAATTGATGAGAATAGTTTCAAAGAAGTTGTGGATGTCAGTACATTTGAAAAAGAGACGGTGACAAATGCTTCTATTCTGGACAAAATTGTAGATTTTGGGGATACCTTTAATAAGGCTCGGATTCCTTTAATGCGAGTTAGTGATTATAATAAGGTGGCTCAAATTTATCATTTCTCAGAATATTCGTTAGAGGAAGATGAATTTATTTTGTTAGCGGATTATGAAAATATGGTTATACAGTGGAACGAAGGACTAAAAAAGAGTCCTCAAATTCAAATTGATGGACAATTGTATCACCCAAAGTATTTTAGTTGTCAAACTGGGTTTTTAACAATGAGTTATAGTCCAATGAATATGGGAGTAATGATTGTACCAGATTCCGTCATTGTCCAAGAAAAAGAGTGGTATTGTAATTATTATATTGCAAACTATTCTGATCAAAAGGAAAATGATCGTGAGTGGAAGGATTTTATAGATAGTGATGCGTTTGATCAGCAATTGAATCCAAATGATGCAAAATGGGAGCCAGTTTATAGAGGAACACGTTCTAATATTTATGATGATAATATTGGAACAAGTGCGATGTATATTTTTCTTGGGCTATATCTTGGAATTGTATTTATGATGACAGGCGCTGCAATTTTGGCATTGAAGGAAATGTCGGATGCGGCAGATAGTAAAGAAAAGTATGCACTATTAAGAAAATTGGGAGCAAAAGAAAAAGAGATTCATCGTGCATTACTCCAACAACATAGTATCTTTTTTGGATTTCCATTGATTCTTTCCATCATTCATTCCATCTTTGGAATTCAAGTATGTAATCAAATGCTTGGGATTTATGAATCAGAGCAAATGCTTCCATCGCTTATTACTACATCAATAGTGATTATACTTATTTATGGTGGCTATTTCTGGATTGCACATTTGGGATGTAACAAAATGATAGAGGAAAATAAGTAAGGGTCCAGGAAACAAAGGAAAAATTTAATCTTTTGCGTATCATAATAATAAAAATAGAGCGATTGCAATAAGGTAAGGAAATTTGCAGTTTATAGTGTCAGTTATAGTGAATGGAGGAAAAATTGCCTGGACGTGTATTTTATGCAAAGCAATGCTAAATATAGGAGCATTGGAAAGAGATGAAATGTTTATTATATGCGTTTTACTTATATTTTTTATTTGGCTTATAGGTAGTGGATTGATTATTATGATTGAAAAAGTGATTGATAATGCAGCAGATTAACAAGAATTATAATGAGGTTTGTTCTTAAATAAAGAAAGCGTGTAAGTGAATGGAAGATATTTTGAACCTTACATGCTTTCTTTCATTTTTATATAATTTTTTTAATAAAAATCTTGTTGGTGATCGACGAGTTGTTTCTCCTTATAATGACGTGCAATATCTTTATGTTCTCGGAAATTTTTAGGACTAAAATTAAATTTCTTTTTAAAGGCTTTGGAAAAGGCGAGTGCATCATCATATCCGACTGCATCGGCGATTTCGTTTATGGAAGAGTTGGAAGAAACTAATAAATTTGCTGCTTTATGCATACGAAAGTCAACGAGGAAACGTTGTACAGAAATTCCCAGTTCTTTTTGAAAAGTACGGTTTAAGTAAGCACGGCTAATTCCAATATAATCCGCTATGTCTGAAACGTTGATTCCAAGGGAATGATGTTGTTTAATATAATCAATTGCCTGGACTACGTAAGTATTACTGTTGTGTTCATATTTATTTTTCGATGAAGCATTTAAATCTTGATGGGAATCAATTAAATAGGAAAACAATGCCAATAAAAAAGCTTTTCTTTTTAATTCATGACTGAATGTTAGATGCGAAGCATCTAAAATTTGGGAAACAAGTGATTTAACAGTTTCAATATTGGCTATAGGAAGTACGGGGCTTTTTTTAGAAAAACCGCAGCTATTTAAAAGTTTTTTCGTCATGATTCCATTAAATCCAATCCAAAAATAAGACCAAGGATCTTCTGTATCTGCTTGGTAAAATATATCTTCATCAGGGCGGATTAGAAACATTTCGTTTGCTTTTAAGTGATAAGTAATCCCATGAGTCGTAAAAATACCTTTGCCAGATATGACAAAGTGAATAATATATTCATCACGGCCAGAAGGCCCATAAGCATGGCCAGGAGAACAGGTTTCCTTTCCAACGTGAATTAAGTAAAGATCCATGGAAGTTTCGCTAAGGTGTTCCAAACAATGGAAATTAGCGGAATTAGTATATTTAACATGTCTCATTTTATCATCTCCAGTATCAATAAATTAGTTAATTATAACAAATCACTTTTTTGAATTATGATAATTATACTATACTTGAGGCGATTTTTCTATATATATTTCAAAAAAATCTAAAAAATGTTATTATAAACTGTTTTTTTGTTCTGTTTTTATATTTTTGTTTTGATTTTTTCATAAACTAATACTATTTTATGAATTGATATTTCCATAAAAAGGTTTGATTTTTCTATTCTGATATTTTCATAAAAAGGTTTGATTTTTCTATTTTTATTTTTCCATAAATGAGTCCTTATTTTATCATTTTAATATTTCCATAATAATATCACATTTTTCTAAGTTAATATTTCCATAAATGAAACTTATTAGTATATGTACAAAATATACAAAAAATACTATAATTTATTTCACAAACAAAGATAAAATGATGAAGAAAGGAAGGAAAAACATGAGAAATTTGAAAAAATGGACAGCTTTAGGGCTGGTAGCAGTGATGTCAGTAACAACATTTGCTGGGTGCGGAAATAATGGCGGCAATAATGGTGGAGGAGATTCTGGAGAGCTAGGAGGCGAATTAAATGTAGCAATCTGGGATGGAGGTCAACAGGCAGGCTTGCAGCAAATCTTAGATGATTTCACTGCGGAGACTGGTGTAAAGACAAACCTTCAAGTTATTACATGGGATAGCTACTGGACACTTCTGGAAGCAGGAGCATCTGGTGGAGATATGCCAGATGTATTTTGGATGCATTCCAATGAAGCTGTGAAGTATATGTCAAATGGTATTTTATTAGACATTACGGATCAGGTAAATTCCAGTGAAGTACTGGAAATGGATAAGTTCCCAGATGACTTAAAGGAAATGTATCAATATGACGGTAAAACCTATGCATTGCCAAAAGATATGGATACTGTTGCAATATGGTATAACAAGACGATGTTTGACGAAGCAGGTATTCCATATCCAGATGGAAGTTGGACTTGGGATGATTTCTATGAAATTGCAAAACAACTGACTAAAGAGGATGGAAGTCAGTATGGTTTTGCTGCAAATCCATCGAATGAACAAGATACATGGATGAATATTATTTATACAATGGGCGGATGTGTATTGAATGAAGAAGGAAAATCAGGTTTTGATGATCCAAAGACAGTGGAAGCAATGGAATTCGTAGATAAGCTTATTAAAGAAGTAATGCCTCCAGCATCTACAATGTCTGAAACTGGTACCGATGTATTGTTTAATTCTGGAAAGGTTGCTATGATTTCTCAAGGTTCCTGGATGGTAGCACCATTTAAAGAAAACGAATACATTGTAGAACATGCAGATGTTGCAAGACTTCCAAAAGATTCTGAAACAGGAAGAAGTATTTCTCTTTATAATGGTCTTGGATGGGCTGCTTCTGCAAACACAAGCAATCCAACCGCAGCATATAAGTTAATTGAATGGTTTGCAACAAAAGAAATGCAGCAAAAACAGGCAGAGCTTGGTGTAACGATGGCTGCTTATAAAGGCGTATCTGACGCTTGGGTAAATAGTACAACAGAATTTAACTTACAGCCATATTTGGATGCTATGGAAGATACGGTATTCCGTCCAGCTACAAAATCCACACTTGCATGGTGGAATCCAATGGTAGAAGAGTTTAAGAAAGTATGGAATGGTGAAGAAGAAATGGTTACAGCATGTGAAAATGTAACCACGATGATGAATGAGAAAATTGCAGAAGAAGCGCAATAAGAAAGGAAGTGGAGGCATTGGCAAATCCGAAAAAGGGAACAAGTCAGGCGAGGAATGAGTTTATATGGGGTTGGCTTTTTATCCTTCCTACTATGATTGGATTAATCATATTAAATATTATTCCAATTTTTCAGACAATCTATCAAAGCTTTTTTAAAGCTGGGGATTTTGGAAGAAATAATATTTTTGTCGGACTTCAGAATTATATTACCTTATTTAAAGATACAGAAGTTTGGCAATCTGTTTTAAATACATTTAAATATGCAATTGTAGAAGTACCGTTTTCTATTGCAATTGCCTTAGTTTTGGCAGTGTTTTTAAATAGAAAAATCGCTGGCCGTGCTGCCTATCGTACCATTTTTTTCCTTCCTATGGTAGCAGCACCGGCAGCCATAGCAATGGTATGGAGATGGTTATTTAACTCAGAGTTTGGTTTATTAAATCATATGTTTGGTGTAAATGTAGAGTGGATTTCTAATCCAAGCATTGCAGTATTTTCGATTGCAGTAATTGGTATTTGGTCAATTATTGGTTATAATATGGTATTATTCTTGGCTGGACTCCAGGAAATTCCAAGAGATTACTATGAAGCAGCAGACATTGACGGAGCATCTGGAGTTAGACAGTTCTTTAATATTACGATACCGTTATTGTCTCCAACAATTTTCTTTGTGACAATCACCAGAGTGATTGGTGGATTACAGGTATTCGATTTAATCTTTATGGTAATGGATAAAAACAATCCAGCACTTTATAAGACACAGTCCATTGTATATCTGTTCTATCAAAATTCATTCGTAGAGAATAATAAAGGATATGGATCTACGATCGTAGTATTACTAATTGTGATTATTATGATTATTACCGTATTCCAGATGATTGCGCAGAAGAAATGGGTTCATTATAATTAGGAGGAAATGTCATGGAGAGAAGAGCAAAATTAACACAGATAGGAATACATATCATATTAATATTAGTATCTTTCACTATGCTAGTTCCTTTTGCCTGGATGATTTTAACTGCGTTTAAGACGATAGGAGAAGCTACTTCTGTAGATCCATTTGTCATTTTCCCAAGTCAATGGATAACAGAAAATTTCACAACTGTAATTAATAATATGAACTTCTTAAGTTTGTATTGGAATACATTATTGTTAATCTTAGGACGTGTAGTGGCTGCTGTTTTGACTGCTACATTGGCTGGTTATGCATTTGCACGTTTGAACTTTAAAGGTAAAAACTTTATGTTCTCTTTGGTATTATTCCAGATGATGGTACCAGGACAGATTTTTATCATACCACAGTATTTAATGGTTAGTTCATTAGGTGTATTAAATACAATCTTTGCATTAATTTTCCCAGGTCTTGTTACAGCATTTGGAACATTCTTGCTTCGTCAGGCATATATGGGACTTCCAAATGATTTGGAAGAAGCTGCACGTTTGGATGGATGTAATATTGGTCAGACATTCTTATACATTATGGCGCCGTTGACACGTTCTTCTATGGTAGCGCTTGGAATCTTTACCGCAGTGTTTGCTTACAAAGACCTGATGTGGCCATTGATTTGTAATCGAGACGTTATGCCATTGTCAGCAGCACTTGCTAAGATGCAGGGACAATATTCTAACAATTATCCTCAGTTGATGGCAGCATCTTTATTAGCATGTATTCCAATGATTGTATTATATTTAGTCTTCCAGAAGCAGTTTATTGAAGGTATTGCTACTTCGGGTGGTAAATTATAAAATGAAATCGAGGAAAAACCTATGAATTTATTCAATGAAGATGGTATATGGGGCAGGACATTTAATTTTTTAGGACAGCTGATTGCATTGAATTTGTTGTGGATGGTATGTTCCATTCCAGTTATAACAGTGGGAACTTCTACAACAGCGTTGTATTACTGTGTCTTAAAGTTAAAGAAAGATGGAGATTGTAGTATTTGGAAGCAGTATTGGAAAAGTTTCCGACAAAATTTTATACAATCTACGATTATATGGATTGGAATATTAGTAATTGCGCTATGTCTGTGGATGGAATGGAGAGCTGCTTCCGTGGCAAGTGGAGGATTGGGAACAATCATAACTTATATTGTAGGGGCAATGGCAGTTTTGCTGGTGATAGTTGCACTTTACATATTTCCGATTGTAGCAGCTTTTGAAAATAAGATAAGCAAACTTCTTACACATGTTGTGTATTTTGGAACGAAAAATATAGGATATGTGATTGTAATTGCTATTATTACGATTTTGCCAATGTATTTTACTTTATTGGATACAGAAATGTTTCCGATTCTGTTATTTGTGTGGTTAACGTGTGGATTTTCGTTGACAGCTTATGCAAATGCCAACTTTTTTTGGAAACTGTTTCAACCGTTTTTCCCTTCTGATAAAAAACAAAATTAAGAGGTGCAATAATTATAAAAATATGTTATAGTATTCTGTAAGGAAGTTCCAGGAGAGATTCCTTTCGGTTACGAAAAGTTTTAGTAAGGTTTCTAAAAGAAAGAACCTGGATCTGCAAGAACAGAACAGATCCAGGCTCTTCTTAGGTAAAATGAATGGTAACAGCAATAGGAAGAATTCAGACTGGAAAAGTTAAACAAAAGTGACGCGGAGGTAGTAGAATGGCAATTGTATATAACGAAAAGACAGGAATATTTACATTAAACACAAAGAATACAACTTATCAAATGGCTGTAGATAAATATGGAACGTTACTGCACCAATATTATGGAATACGAATTTTAGGAGAAGATTTAAATTCATTATTTGTAAAAAATGATAGAGGATTTTCTCCAAATCCTCATGAAGCAGGAGAAGATAGAACGTACTCCTTGGATACACTTCTTCAGGAATTTTCTGGATATGGAGATGGAGATTATCGATTGCCATCCATTTGCCTTGTGAATGGGGACGGAAGTTATGCTTTTTGTGGACGAGTTTCTGGACATCGGATTTACCATGGAAAGTATAGCGTTGAGAAGATGCCATACTTACAGGAACAAGACGGAGATACCGTAGATACATTAGAAATTTATTTAACGGATAAAGTTACGGGCGTAGATGTAACACTTTTATATGGCGTTTTTGAAGAAAAAGATGTGATTACAAGGGCTGTGAGAATTACTAATCATGGAACAAAGAAAATTGTATTAGAAAAAGCCATGTCAGTCATGTTAGATTTTATTGACAGTGATTACGACTTTATCCATTTTGGCGGCCGTCATGCAATGGAACATGAATACCATCGCCAGCCAGTTTCCTATGGAATTCAGTCAATTGGAAGTACAAGAGGTTATAGCAGTCATCAGCATAATCCATGTGCAATTCTTTGTGAAAGAGGTGCAACAGAAGAGAGTGGAGATTGCTATGGGTTTATATTAGAATATAGTGGAAACTTCCTTTGCGAGGTAGAAAAGACACAGTTTAGACAAATGCGTCTGAATATGGGAATTCATAGTCAACAATTTAGCTGGAACTTGGAAGTAGGAGATGTATTCCATACTCCAGAAGTAATTATGACTTATACGGATAAAGGTCTGACTTCTTTGACGCATAAATTCCATGACGTATTACGGAGTAATTTATATCGTGGTAAATTTATGAATCAGCTGCGTCCAGTTTTGTTAAATAGCTGGGAAGCCGTTTATTTTGATTTTGATGAGAAAAAGCTGTTAGAAATTGCGAAGGCCTCTTTAGATATGGGTGCAGAGTTATTTGTTGTAGATGATGGATGGTTTACAAATAGAAATAGTGATCGCAGTGGATTAGGCGATTGGGAAGTTGATTTACAGAAGCTTCCGCATGGTCTTGGATGGTTATCCGAACAAGTGCACCAAATGGGATTAAAGTTTGGAATTTGGATTGAACCAGAGATGGTTTCCCAAAAGAGTCAGTTATATAAAGATCATCCAAATTGGGCTTATATGATTCCAGGAAGAAGTCCTGTACAGGGAAGAGAGCAGCTTGTATTAGATCTTTCAAGAGAAGATGTTCGAGATTATCTTGTTGAAAAAATGAACGGTATTATTGAGACAAGTCAGGCAGACTATGTAAAATGGGATGCAAATCGGCATTTATGCGATGTATTCTCCGATCGTATTTATGAGAATAGACAGGGAGAAATTTTGCATCGGTATATATTAGGATTGTATGATATTATGGATCGAATTATCCTTGCACATCCAAATGTATTGTTTGAAGGATGTAGTGGAGGAGGCGGACGTTTCGATGCAGGAATGTTATATTATCAGCCTCAAATTTGGGGAAGTGATGATACGGATGCAATTGCAAGATTAAAAATACAATATGGCTTGTCCTTTGTATATCCTTCTCAATGTATCGGTTCCCATGTTTCCGTATGCCCAAATCATCAGACAGGACGAACCGTACCGTTAAGAACGAGAGCAATTACTGCAATGCATGGAACATTTGGATTTGAATTAGATCCAGCTCTTTTATCTGAGGAAGAGAAAAAGATGTGCCAGGAATATGCAAAAATTTATAAAGCAAATGCGGCAATTATGTTGGAAGGAGATTATTATCGTCTTTCCAATCCGTATGAGCAAAATGCTTATACTGCATGGATGCATGTAAGTAAGGACAAAACGAAAGCAGTTGTGAGTATGGTTCGAACAGAAAGCCAGGGAAATGCATTGATTTATTATGTAAAATTAAAAGGATTAAAAAATGACGCAATGTATGAACTGCAAGATGGCAGAAAATTTTCTGGAGCTGCTTTGAGAAAATATGGACTGCCAATTACATGGGATATAAAAGAATATGAAGCAATGCAATACTATCTCAAGGAGGTAGAAGAGTAGAAGGAAAGGATTTTTCTTATGAATATTGTCGTTCACGAAGACAAAAAAATATTTCATCTCTATAATGAAAAGATAAGCTATATTATGGCTGTATTGCCGAGTGGTCAAATGGGGCAGTTATATTTTGGAAAACGAATTCATGATCGAGAAGATTTTCGTTATATGCTTCAATTTGCCTATCGTCCAGCAGGATCTAGCTATTTTAAAGGGCAATTAGAGTATTCTCTGGAACATATTCGACAAGAATATCCTTGTTATGGAATGACGGATTATCGTCAGCCAGCTGTAGAAGTATTGCAGCAAAATGGAAGTCGTATTAGTGATTTCCAGTATCAAGGTTATGAGATTATGGATGGCAAACCGGCGCTGGACGGTTTGCCGGCAACTTACACAGAGGAAAAAGAGGAAGCAAAAACAATAAAAATCATTTTAAAAGATGATTTGATCAAGCTAAAGCTGGAATTGTTTTATACGATCTTCCGTGAAGGCGGCATTATAGCCAGAAGTACTAAATTTACATTAGAAGGAACGGAAACGGTACAGTTAGAAACGGCGATGAGTATGTCAATAGACTTGCCAGATGCCGATTATGAATGGATACAGTTATCAGGAGCCTGGTCGAGAGAACGTTATATTAAAACACGTAAGTTATGCCAGGGAATTCAATCGGTGGGAAGTTTGAGAGGACAGTCTTCCCATCACCATAATCCATTTGTTGTTTTGAAACGCCCGACAGCAGATGAGCGTCAGGGAGAGGTAATTGGATTTAGCTTGATTTATAGCGGAAACTATTTGATTCAGGCAGAAGTAGATACGTACGATACCGTTCGTATAATGCTTGGACTGCATAAAGAAGAGTTTTCGTGGCATTTAGATCCAGGAGAAAGTTTCCAAACACCAGAGGCAGTTATGGTTTATTCTGATGAAGGACTTGGAGGAATGAGCCGCACTTTCCATCGTCTGTATCAAAAACGTTTGGCCAGAGGGTATTGGAGAGATCGTCCAAGACCGATTTTGCTCAATAATTGGGAGGCAACTTATTTTAACTTTACAGAAGAAAAGCTGCTTACAATTGCGAAAAAAGCAAAAGAGTGTGGAGTAGAATTATTTGTATTAGATGATGGGTGGTTTGGAGCACGTTCGGATGATACAGCTGGATTAGGTGATTGGGTAGCGAATCGAGAACGGCTGCCAGAAGGAATCAAGGGAATTTCGGAAAAAGTGGAAGCGCTTGGAATGAAGTTTGGACTTTGGTTTGAACCAGAGATGGTAAATGAAGATTCAGATCTTTATCGTGCCCATCCAGATTGGATTTTAGAAACACCGAACCGACATAGAAGTCATGGAAGAAACCAATTGGTTTTAGATTTCTCACGAGAAGAAGTCGTAGATGCGATTTATGAAATGATGGCGAAGATTTTATCCGAGTCTAAAGTTTCTTATATTAAATGGGATATGAACCGAAGTATTACAGAATGTTATTCCAATGCATTTCCTCCATACCGTCAAGGAGAAGTATTCCATCGCTATATTTTAGGTGTATATTCTTTATATGAACGCTTAACACAGCAGTTTCCAGAGGTTTTATTTGAATCTTGTGCGAGTGGAGGCGGACGTTTTGACCCAGGAATGCTGTATTACGCACCACAGTGTTGGACAAGTGATGATTCAGACGGAATCGAACGTTTAAAAATTCAGTACGGTACTTCAATGTGTTATCCAATCAGCAGTATGGGAAGCCATGTATCTGTTACACCAAACCATCAGGTATTCCGCAACACACCGCTCCATACAAGAGCGAACGTGGCTTATTTTGGAACGTTTGGTTATGAACTGGATTTAGCACAGCTGACGCCAGAAGAACAAGAAGAAGTGAAGAAACAGATTGTTTTTATGAAAAAATATAGACAAGTATTCCAATTTGGAACATTTTATCGTCTATTAAGTCCATTTGAAAATAATGTTACTGCCTGGATGGTAGTTAGTGAAAATCAAAAAACTGCGATTGTAGGATGGTACCGTGTCTTAAATGGAGTCAATCTGCCATTTAGCCGATTAAAGTTAGAAGGACTTGGAGCAGATATCTGTTATTACAATAATCAAGACAATCGCCATTATTATGGAGATGAATTGATGTATGCAGGTATGATCATTGATGATCCGATGGCAGGTCAGGCAGAATATGAAAAGACATTGGGTGATTTTAATTCAAAACTTTATGTTTTGGAAGCAGAATAGGAGATATTCGAGAGATGAAAAAGAATGGAAAACGATTCTGGATGATGCTGTTAGGAATTGCATTAATTAGTGTGGCAGTTGGCTGTTATCGTCTGTCTGAATTTGGTGTAGATGCATTTACCTGTATGAATCTCGGAATTAGCGGATTCCTTGGAATGAGTTTCGGAAATTGGCAGTTGTTTGTAAATATTGTAATTTTAATTGTTGTATTTTTTACAATGAGAAGCGGAATTGGACTTGGAACCATAGTAAATATGGTGGCAGTGGGATATATCGCTGACTTTATTTGCTGGATTGTCTGGGATCAGCTTGCAATGACGCCAGGTCTGCTATTGAGAATTATATTCTTAATCATTGGTACGTTGTTTGCTACATTGGGCGTTGCTTTCTATATAGTAGTAGATATGGGAATTGCTCCATATGATAATGTTGCGCCAATTATAGAGAAACTAACGAGGGGGAAACTTCCTTTCGCAAAAGCAAGAGTAGCAACAGATATTATTTGTGTCATAATTGGAGTTGGATTTTGTCTGATAGCAAACGATGATTTATGGAAGATTGTAGGAATTGGAACAATTCTTAATGCATTTTTGACTGGGCCATTCATTCAATTTTTCAGAGTACATATTACGGAACCACTTTTAAATAAGGATTAAACAAGACGATAGGCTGTATGAAAATAACTACAGTCTATCGTTTTGTTTTAAAAGTTTATAAAATTTTAATAATTTTCCCCTTTACAAATTAGAAAAATGTGTTATCATACTGTTATAGAACTTATAGAACAAATAGCATGAATATTATGCTGGACTCATATCCTTATATGGAAATCAGGGGAGGTTGTACTATATGAATATTAATAAATTTACACAGAAATCAATGCAAGCAGTTCAGGATTGTGAAAAGCTTGCCTATGAATATGGAAACCAAGAGATTGATCAAGAACATTTACTCTATGCATTATTAACGCAGGAAGATAGTTTAATTGCTAAACTAATTACCAAAATGGAAATTCAGCTAGAATATTTTACCGAGAGAGCACAACAGGCACTTGAGAAAAAGACAAAGGTGTCCGGTGGTAATTTATATATTAGTAATGCATTAAATAAAGTATTAATTAGCGCAGAAGATGAAGCGAAAGCGATGGGCGATCAATATGTTTCGGTAGAGCATCTGTTTCTATCCATGATTCGAGAGCCAAATCAGGCAATTAAAGCAATATTAAAAGAATTTGGCATCACAAGAGAGCGGTTTTTAAAAGTGCTTTCTACCGTTCGTGGAAATCAGCAAGTTGTAACCGATAATCCAGAAGCCACTTATGATACATTGAATAAGTATGGTCAGGATTTAGTAGAAAAAGCACGGGAACAGAAATTAGATCCAGTGATTGGTCGTGATGCGGAAATTCGTAATATTATTCGTATTCTATCCAGAAAAACAAAAAATAACCCAGTACTAATTGGAGAACCTGGTGTTGGTAAGACGGCTGCGATTGAAGGATTGGCACAGCGTATTGTAAGAGGTGATGTACCAGAAGGATTAAAAGATAAGAAGATTTTTGCGCTGGATATGGGAGCTTTAGTAGCAGGAGCCAAATATCGTGGTGAGTTTGAAGAGC
>DVHN01000171.1 GCA_018712075.1 Candidatus Fimimorpha faecalis | reverse complement strand
AGCTCGCTTATGCTGTAGTCAATAGACTGCTCGAACGAGAACCGACTGCTTGCTTTTGCAAGAGGAAGCCCTCACCTCTTTAGGTGGGGGAGGATGTCACTGAAACAAATATAAGTATAAATCCTCCAAATTTGGACGTACCATTACAGGATTCCATTGACTTTCGATTGCCTCTTTTTTCTCTATAATACGAACGACAATCCCATCTTCCTCTGCTATAATATTGCTCACTTTATATTTTTTTGCTATTTCTTTTAAGTCAGCTTCTTTCACTTTTAGTTCCCACACTTGATTCGTTACCATCTTGATCAAATTGGAAGGGGTATCTTTCGCAATCAGCACTCCTTCATTCATTAAAATAAGTTCCTTTGCCGTATATTCGATATCTGACACTACATGTGTAGCAAGCAATACAATTTTATTCAATGCAATCTCACTAATAAGATTTCGAATTCGGATTCGTTCCTTTGGGTCTAAACCTGCGGTTGGTTCATCTAAAATCAGAATCTTCGGATCATTTAACAATGCCTGTGCCAATAAAACTCGCTGCTTCATACCTCCTGATAAGCCTTTCAGCAGCTTCTTACGGTTCTGTGTCATATTTACAACAGAAAGGAGCTGATTAATCTGCTCTTTTGCGTCCTTCCTCTTCATTCCTTTTAACGAAGCCATATACCAGAGAAAATGTTCTACTGTAAATTCATCGTACATTCCTTGCTGCTGAGGCATATAGCCAAGTATTTCTCGATACTGCTTTCCTAACGATTGAATTTTTTTTCCTTCCCAGTATACCGTTCCAGAAGTGGCTGCCAAATTGTCCGTAATAATATTCATCAATGTACTTTTTCCTGCTCCGTTTGGACCGAGTAGACCATAAATTCCTTCCTTCAACACAACAGAAAACTGGTTCAATGCATGTTTTGCTCCATATGTCTTTGTTACCTGTTCAATCTTTAGCTCCATATTTACCTCCTAATGCCGCACCTTTCCATATCTTTTTTAAAAATATTACTGCGAGAATCATTAATATCGCCGAATAAATTCCAAACTGAACGGGATTTTCCTCTAACAGATTATATGGATAAAATGCCTGTGCCAATGTAAATGAGCGCAAAATAGAAATTTTTCCAACTTCCATTAAAACTGGTACTTCAAATAAAAGAATACCAATAATAATTGCTGTTGTCTGCTTTTTTACTTTCATTGTAATCCATGCCATCATAAGAATGAACACCGTCACTCCTAGTAGTTTCAACATACCACCTAATCCAAGCACAGCCCAAATCGGCATATCTCCCAATAAGTCAAATCTTGGAATTGACCATGCAGGTACCGTACAATCTCCAATTGGATGATACTGAATCACATTCCATGCAATCACTCCACGCATCATCCCTCCAATTAAAATAGCAAGAAACAAACAAATTCCAATTCGGACTCGACTCAAACAGCCTCTTCCTTTTCTTGTTGCCAATATCAATCCTGCCTCATTTTTCTTATAATCACTTCCAAATATTTGTACTACGATTAATAAAAGGAATGTACTCCAAACAGCTGCCTGTTGATAATCTCTATTTGGAGAAAAGAACAAATATTCCCAACTCGTTTGATCAATCATTTGGCCAATCGCCTTCGATTTTTCCTGCATCGATAAAACCGTTTTATATTGATCGTAAAACAAATAAAAGCCCTCCAAATTCAGAGGTGTTTCTTCCCCTTCTTCGATTTGTTTCTTTCTCTGCTCAATTTCTCTCTGAAGATCGTTTGTCAACGGTTCTTGGTATTCATTTATCAACACACGATAATTCATTACCTTCGTTTCATAAAGGCTTTCCCTTTGCTGGATGGATGTCATAGCAATCCATCCCATGCAAACCAACAACAAAATTCCTTTCTTTTGAATGAGAAAACGGATCCATTCTTGTTTCGTTAAACGTGTTGTACGATAATAACATAACCAACTACGAATCCAGCTCATAATCCGACTTGATGAAGCTGCCTGCAGTACTGCATTCTTTCTTACAAATCCCCATATTGTCATAGCCATTGCAGTCAATGCCAGAATTGCCAAAATTCCAACCGTCAATGCAATACGACTGACAGGATATGCAAAAATACTAATATTTTGATAAACTCCTAAAATACCATCTGCATCTAAAAACGCAACTGGATTTACATATTTAAAGAAATTCCATACGGATAATGCTGGAATATTGCGAAAACATAAAAATCCAACTCCACTCATCGCTGCAATCAATGCAAAGACTTGTCCAATTCCCGAAAACCAGATACAGGCACATGCAATACAATAAGCAAAGCATAACATTGCCACCGTTTTCATAATAACAAATAAAATAATATATTGCTTTATCGTAATGGGAAGTACACATTCACGAAAACTGGAAATGGATTGAATCGCACGATCCATATTTCCAAACCCAAATAATGCTCCACAGATACAGGCAACTGGTATGTAAAAAAACAGACATAATAAAATCGTAGTAATACCTAAAACCGTTAATTTCTTTCGGATTAGCGTCCCACGTCCATTTCGTGTACTGCGTATCATAGCATATAAACCCTTTTCCTTTTCTTGCCAAAATAATGTACTAATCAGCAGAAAAACTCCAACTAATACAGCCAAATCACTGACAAAATAAGAATTCATTTCTTGAACTCCCCATTCTATACCAGCCTCCAACGGTCTATTCTTGATTTTTTCAAAATCTTCTCCCGTTTTTTGAATATTCCGATAAGAAAAAGAATCTTCCTCTGAGAAAATCGAAAACTTTTTCATACGCTGAGCCTGTTCCTGTACCGTATCCAGATAGGATGGATATTTCTCGATATAATCATATTGCTGCAATAATAGATTAATCGCTATCAGTTCCTTTCCACCTTCTCCAGCTTCCATTCGCTCCTGCCATACTTGCCTTGCCTTCTTATCTCCCAATGTTTCATATTCTTCTTGCAGTGATTGCATAATCGGTTTTAATCCCAGATAATTTTGCTTGTATTCTTGCTGTGTAACATTATAAACTAATATTACAATATTCAAAACAAACAGCAATCCAATTATTTTTTTAAGCATGACATTCTGCCATAGCTTACTCCACTCATACTTCACGAACCTCATTCCTTTATTTTATTACATACAAAAAGTTCTATTGTGTAACAGTAACAATACCTGGATAAGTTTCATCACTAGAAAAATCCATTAATACTTTGACTGCCTTATCTCCCTTTGGTA
>DVHN01000170.1 GCA_018712075.1 Candidatus Fimimorpha faecalis | reverse complement strand
CGTGGTGTGGAAGGGGAGGGTCAAATCTCCCCTATCCGATTGCCTTCTATAATGTGTTAAAGTATAAAATATAAATTTGACTGGTCAATGTTAAATAATAGGCAGTGTCAGGGAATTAAAAAAAGCTTTAGTGACTTTGTTTGTATTATTTTTGCTTGTTGGTACAGTGAATACAGATGTGTTTGCAGCAATTGCGGATGTATATTATAATGGAAATTAAATCTTATAAATAAGTAATTAAAAAGGAGCTATTGTAAAGAACATTAAAAGATATTGTGGTCTATGTTGTTTATGATAGTTCCTTTCATTTAGGAGGTAAGGGAGTGCTTTTTCAATCCATTCGTTCACAGATGAATATTATGCTTCAAAAAAAGACGGCGATTCTTGCATTTTATATTATATTAGGACTTGTATTTTGTAATTATATTGTTAATGTTTTACATTACCGTGGATATGATGTAAATGAAATGTATCAACCAGTAAAATTACTATTATTAAGTGAAGAAAATATAACCGTTCCATTTGGAACTTATTTCATGCAGATTTATCCTATTTTAGTAGTATTACCTGCTGGATTTAGTTTGGCTGCTGATCGTCAATTGAATACTACGACATTTCTTTCTGCTAGGGTAGGAGTGAAGAATTACTTTATTGGAAAGGTTATTGCTGCATTTTTTACAGCATTTATTATTTTTTCAGTTCCACTGTTATTGGAAGTACTGTTAAACTATTTATCTTTTCCAAAAGGAGCAATGGGAAATTTATTAAATATGAATATATATTCGGACGAATATACAAATATAGTAAAACATTATCCATTTTATAAAATTTATGTTACTCATCCTTATTTGTATGCAATTGGATGGATTTGTTTAGTTGGAGTAACGGGAGGAATGTTGAATGTTATTACTATTGCCATATCTACATTTCGTATTCCTTATAAAGTTTTATTGTTCTTACCTGTTTATTTTATTTTGCAGGGGATGTATTGGATTGGAGATTTATTTCATATGAAATTAAGTCATTTTTTCTTTTTACGTATGTTTCCAATCTATCAATCGGGTTATCTTATTTTTTATGGCACTATTTTTATTTTATTTCTTTTAGCTAATATTATAATTGGAGTGAGATGCTGGAAAGATTATATTATATAAAGAAAGGTATTTAGGAAACATTTAATATGAGAGATTATATGAAATGTGTGATAATAGCCAGTATATGGGGGAGTTTTTACTCAATGTATTAT
Source organism: Candidatus Fimimorpha faecalis (assembly GCA_018712075.1). Taxonomy (GTDB): domain Bacteria; phylum Bacillota; class Clostridia; order Lachnospirales; family Lachnospiraceae; genus Fimimorpha; species Fimimorpha faecalis. Next base: position 19,209 of record DVHN01000170.1, on the reverse strand, counting down.
ATCGTTGAGAGAGGATCTATTTATGTGTCGAATATCATTATACATTGCAGTATTTCTATATATGATGTTATTCCATCACATTTAATTGAGATGACATTAAAAATGATGCCAATTTTTATTTTTCAAATAGTATTTGGTACAAGTATTTATAAGCATTTTTGTGTTGCAAGTGTCTATTATTTTTCCAGATGTAATGTTAGAATTCAATGGTTTTTACGGGAAATAGTTAGGGTATTTGTATTTGCAATATTATATAATATTTTAATTCCTATTATTGTAATAGGAATCACTGCAATACATAGTTCGATCCACTTTGATAAAGAAGGGGGTATTTTATTTATTTATCTTGTTTTGCTCCAATCGTTATGGATGTTTTTTGTAACTGTGATGATGAATTTAATTTCAATAAAAGTAGGAAGTGAAAAAGGCTTTATCATAACAACGGGTATACAATTAACCCTAATTATATTGTTGGGAATATGGGATAAATTACTGCCACTGAGAAATATAGATTCTGATCAAATTATTCGAAATGCGTTTTGGCTAAAGTGGAATCCGATCTCTCATTTAATATTTAATTGGCATACAAGTAATAATGTATTAGTGGATAAATTTATTCATAACTTTGAATTTTCTTTTTGTTTCTATCAGTCAGTTTTCGTATTTACGATTCTAAGTAGTGTTGTAATTATAATAGGCTGTATTATAGTAAAATATCATGATTTAATTATTTTGAATGTAGAAACAGAACAATAAAATAAAAGATGCATGAGTGGATGGAGGATATTATGGAATTAATCGTTACAAACATATCAAAAAAAATAAAAAGGAACGTTATTCTTTCTAATATTAGTTTACATTTAAAATCAGGAAATATTTATGGATTTGTAGGACCAAATGGTTCTGGAAAGACAATGTTGTTTCGTGCGCTTTCAGGTTTAATGAAAGTTGGTTCGGGAGAAATTCGCTTGGATGAAAAAGTTTTAAAAAAAGATATAGATATTCTCCCAAATCTTGGTATTATTCTGGAAAATGCAGGGCTTTATCCTGAATTTACAGGGATGGAAAATTTAGAAATGTTGGCTAAAGTGAATAAAAAGGTTCAAAGGGAGGAAATAGAAAATACTATCAGGAGAGTTGGACTAAATCCAGCGGATAAGCGTTTGTATAGAAAATATTCACTTGGAATGAAACAACGTATTGTAATCGCTCAAGCAATTATGGAACAGCCAGATATCCTTATGTTAGATGAACCAACAAATGCCTTAGATGAAAATGGTATAGATAAAATTCGTCATATAATATTAGAAGAAAAAGAAAGAGGAGCATTAATTTTAATTGCAAGTCATAATAAAGAAGATATTACATTACTTGCAGATCAGGTATTTTATATAAATAATGGGAGTTTGATAAATCAAGGAGGAACACTGATATGAAGTTTCGGACAATAAGGCAAATTATAGTATGTGTAATGGTAATTGGAATTTCTGCTTGGGGAATTAGCCAAAAACGGACATATACAAGAATTTTGGAAGGAACGAATGCGCTTGACTGTTTTTATGTAGCAGAATTCCCAGAATCATTGATGGAAACTACTTTAGAAGATATGCAGAAAATGTTACCTAATTCTGGTTTTATTATTCGTGCGACTGCAACTGGTGAAAAAGATTATTTGTTTATGGTAAATCAGCAGGAAGTCCTTGTGCAGAAAGTATACCAAGGAGAAGGGATACAAGTTGGAGAGAAAATCAATATTGTGGCAGGTGCAGGATTTGTATTTCGGAATGTGGCAGAAGGGAAATTAGCAGAATTAGGTTTTGTAAATGAAATGCGGGAAGGACAAGAATATTTAATTTTTTTAGAAAAAAAAATAAATCATCTTTCATTTTATAATACAAATGCCAAAGATACTTATCAGGTAATGCCAACACTGATTACACCGATTTTCGGATATGAAGATCGGGAAAATGTAATCATAGACATTCCACAAGGAACTTCTACATATGTTCAGTATAGTTTGGTTAGGGAAAATGAATTCTTTGTAACATCAAAACAAGCATTAACGACTCTTATTGAAATGAAACATCGATTTTTAAATACTTATTCAAAGGAAAATTAAAACAAATGTAATAATCGGGAGAGCACAAAATCATCGAATTGGATCATTTTGAGACATCTCCCGATTGTGTCAAAGAAGGGAATAAAAAGGTTCATTGAAATATATCAAAGTATAAGATATGTTTAAAGAGAAGTTTCTTATCAAACTCTTTATTTGCAAGAAACTTCCGCTTTTATGAAGATTATTATGATTGATCGTATTGACTTAATATAAAATTTAATTCAGTATAATTTTTCATTAGTTGAGCAATATCTCTGGAAGAATCAAGATATCGTTTATAATCATAAATGTGTGAATCAGATTGCCTATGTAGATTCCAATATATCCCATAAATAGCTGAATTGGAATAATGAATAAAACCACGAGAAAATTCACGGTAAATTAATTCCTGATTGATTGCTAAGGCTTTTTTATGCATTCCAGAAAGACCAAGATATTTCGCAAGATTAATCAGTATGAGACAGTATCCGTCATGAGATAAGATATTGGAAGTCTTGCTATTCAAATAATTGTTACGAATAGATGTAAGAATTTTGATCGATTCAGAATGATTTCCTATATTTCCATAGCAGTAAGCAATATTATTTAAAATTAAAATCTCATAAAGCATAAAAGGATAAATTTCAATATCGATATTTGGATATTCTGGGATTTTATCTTGCAATGCTTTTTCATATTGCTGTATTTGTTGCTCTGGTGATAAATGGAATAAAAGTTCCTGTATTAAAATTTGAGAATAGTTTAAAAATAATTGATTAGTTGGATACATAAGGGGAATGGTTTGTTCCAATTCTTGAATAGTTGTCTGAGCCTCTTTATATTTATATAAGCGGATGTTTTTTAAGAACTGTTTTGCTAACGTTTGTTCTGTTAAACTTCCTCCTTGTATGTATGGGATATATTTTGCTTCTGGAAGTTGACATTGACGCATAAAATCTCGAAAACAAAGCTTTTTTGGATTTGTTTTACCTTTTTCAATTTCTCGAAATGCTCGTACAGTACAAATTCCTTCACAGAACTGTTGTTGAGTCATTTTTTTATATTTTCGATAACGATAAAGGGTCTCTGAAATTAAGTGACAATTTTCATAATTTTCCATGGAGTATAACATAGGCAAGCAGACGGGAATATCCTGCATTATGTTTTTTAGTGTATGCAAATAGGTAGAAATCTCACGAAATATTTTATTTTCTTTGTGTGACCATTTTGTAAATGGCTTATATTCCTTCATTGTTTGTAGATATTGCTCCATTAGCGGAATAAGAAAACGGATACAATTATTATCTCGAAGAAGTTGAATTCCTTTATAACACTCCGATATTGCATTTGCAAACTGGTGTGTTTCAAAATATATTTGAGATAGAATAAGTCGAGCATATGGGAGAAATTTTAAAATTTCTTCAATTTCCGTAGGATGCAATTTAGGATAGGAAATAATTCGATATAATAAGGAGACTGAATCAGATACATTCCCTGTTTTCCAATATCCCTCGGCAATAAGGGTCAGGATGCTTAATTCTTGAGGTGTGAGACAAATAGTTTTCCATACAATGGAATGAATTGTTGGAATCGTACACTGTAGTGCTTGTAGAGCCTGATTAAGAAAATCAAATGAAGTGCTGATTTCCTTTAAGCGATATGCCTGCATCATTTTTACATACTGTAGGTGAATGGGATAGGATTTTGGGCAGTTAGTCTCATAACATTTTAATTGTTCTTCCATCTTGGAGTAGAGTTTTTGATTATAGGAGGTCAGTATTTCTTGACGTTTACAGAACCAATTCCAATCACTTTGTCCAATAAAGGGTTCAAATGAATCAGGGCAGACTCCTGCTCGTGAAAACAATTGATCTGCTACAAATTTTTCAACTTCTATTTCATTATTTAGAATTCTCATGAGAGTAGAGTAAGAAAGTATGCCACTGCATAGATTTGCATAAGAAATTCCATGTGATTTGCACGCAGAAGAAATTAATGCCCCTAAATCATATTGTTCCTTTTTTTTATTCTTTCCCATAATTACCTCCCGATATTCCACTCATCTTTATTTAATAATATTATCATTATAGAATAAATAAATTGGAATGTCAATGGAAATAGAAGTACTATTAAAATAAAAATAACTATTGTTGAAATATATAATAAGTGATATACTGTTTATAATCATATTAAGTTAAGAATATAGAGATAAATTTAAAATGATATATGTCTGAAACTTCACTAAAATCGAAAAAATATGTTTGATTGTATAAAATAGTTACCATATACGAAATTAAAGTCTTTATAGGGGTTAGTTGAGAAATGCATGGCATTAATATTTACCATGCATTTCTCAAAAATAAAGGAACCAAAATGTAGAGAGGAGTTATTGCCATGAGACGATTTCTACAAAAATATGCAATTATTATTTTCTTCTGTACTCTAATGGGAGGAATTATTATGGCAGATTGCATTTTTGCTGTATCCTTTACGATTAGAGAGCGTGGTATAGCAGCTGAATTTTCTAATGATACAAAGAAACTTTCAATTTTACAAGCAGATTCAGAATATGCCTTTCAGCAGAAGGATTTAGAGGCATTTTTGGGGAAATATGGAGTAAATACTGCAATTAATTTATCAAAAGTGAATAGTCAAAGTGGAGTCGAATTGTATTCTAACAAGGTGAATTATTTTGATACAGAAGAAGATGGAAATTTTGGAGTCTGGCTTAGAGAAGATCAATATGATAGTTGGAAGAAAACAAATGAGGATTTATTTTATTATAAAGGAAAATATTATGAAGTTTTAGGAGAATATACAAAACGACAAGTAGAAGAGAAATTTGTAGTAAATATGGAGGGAGAATTAAGTTTAAATCCTCAAATAGCAGTAAAGGGAGTTTATTATTTAGATTGTGGAGAGAATACAAATACTGTGTATGAAACATTATATTCTGAAATTTTGACAAAGAATCCATATGCTCAAATAACCGTTCTAGAAGAAACGGCAAATGGATATCTCGTTTCAAGGCTGTTACAGTCAGGAAATGCTATGTACTATTTGCTTCAAATGGGGATCTTGGTAATATTAAACATTCTTAACTTTGGCAATATTGCTGGTTACTGGGTAACTGCTAGAAAACAAGAAATATTTGTAAGAAAAATGGTTGGAGGAACAGTTGGAGAGGTATTTATGGATTTAATTGTTCCGTTTATAGCAGTGACTGGTTTATTTATTATGACAGGAATGTTGATTAGTATGATAATGATTGGGATTAATATAAAAGTCATGAAAGAAGCAATTATTTTTAGTAGCATATGTGGTAGTATACAGTGGTTTTTATTAGCGATTTTTGAGTGTATTATATTATGGAAACAAATTAATAAATCAGTCATAGAAATAAAAAAACAGGATTGAGGAGGATAAAATGGTTATAGTTAAATATGCTTTGAGGGAAGTAAAAAAACATCCAGGAAAATATCTTCCGATTTATATTCAGATTATTGTATCTGTTATAATACTTGGATTTCTTGCAGTAACATTTCAGAAAGCGCATCTATTTGCAGAACAAATGGAGTACTGTACTGAGCATAGAAATATGTATGCTACGATTGATAGATCCGATGCAATGACTATTATGAATACACTTAGTACAGAGGAATCGAATATCCCATGTCAAGAATTGTATCAATATATTACAGAACGAGCCAATGTCTATATCCATATGATAAATCCAGTAATATGGAATGGAGAACAGGTAGATATTTTACAAGTAAATCAATTATTTTGTGAACTGTATCAAATTGATGTGAAACAAGGCCGTATGTTTTTAAATGAGGAATTAGATGGACATATAGAAGAAGAGAAAGCGATTCCAGTTTTAGTTGGTGAGAAACTGGCCAAAAAATATCCCATTGGAACGAAATTGACGAATCAAGCTTTAGATCAAAGTATATTTGAAATTGTTGGAATATTAAAAGATGGAGCATTTTATTTAAATCCTTCGACGGATCAAGAAATAATTTCATTGGATTCTTCTTTTGTAGTACCATGGATTCCAAAGGATAGTTTAAATAGTGGATATCGAAATATAAATTTATTTCATGTTATGCAATTAGAAACAGATAATCCAGAGGTTTTGAAAGAGATATCTTTAAAATCGAAAGAATTAGGACTATTTGACTTGGAATTCATTTCTTTTAAGGAACAGATTGAAGTAGTAGAGGAATATTATCAAAGTGTATATATGAGAGATTGTGCAATGTTAATGGCTCTGTTATTATATTGTATTGTTGGCAGTATTACAATGTTATTACAATATATTAATACACATATGAGATATGCTTCGATTCATATGCTGTGCGGAGCAGTACAACGTGATATTAGCTTACAAATGTTAGTTCAGATAAGTACACCTATTTTAATTGGATTAGTGTTGGTATTGATTGTTTTTCGTAATATTTTTGCAATGATAGCAGGAATTATATTTGGAATCATTTTATTGAGTATTATTTTAGCTATACCTGTTTTTATTTGGAATCGGCTACAAGTAAGCCAGATTTTTAAACGGTATGATTGATAGTCGTGGAGGTATCATTTGATGAATGAGAAAGATATGGTTGTTATTGAAATGAATCAGATTTTTAAATCTTTTCCTATAGGTAAAAAAGAACTAGAAGTATTAAAAGGAATTGACTTATATATACATAAAGGTGAAATGGTAGCGATTATGGGAGCCAGTGGATGTGGAAAATCCACCTTGTTAAATATCATTGGATGCTTAGATACATTAACGTCTGGAGAGTATCGGTTAAATGGTGATAATATAGCAGAAAAAAATAAGAAGCAGATGGCAAAAATCAGAAATGAACAGTTCGGTTATATTATTCAAGATTTTGCACTGATTATGGAAGATACGGTATGGGAAAATATTTTGATTCCGTTGGATTATAGTAAGAAAAAGATTACAAAAAAACGAGTAAATGAACTCTTGATTCGGTTTGGACTCGAGAAAATGAGAAAAACACGTGTGAGTTTACTTTCAGGAGGAGAAAAACAACGTGTAGCAATTGTAAGAGCGTTAGTGAATGAACCAGATATTATATTGGCGGATGAGCCAACAGGAGCATTGGACTCTGTAACAGGGCAAGAAGTAATAAAAATTTTAAGGGAGATTTGTGATAGTGGAAAAACAGTAATTGTAGTTACACATGACAAGAATATTGCTCAGAGCTGTGATAGGATACTACATATGAAGGATGGGAAGATTCAACTATCTGATTTGGATATAGTATAAAAATAATTTCTGTTCGTCTTGTATTCGGTTGGAGATATTCGTATCTTATGTGATTGTGTTGCAGAAATGGACAAAGGAAAACTGAGTATACTAAATCAATAAAAACAGTGCTTTAGAAGAAAAAAGGAAGATTGAAAAGATTCTTATTTGAGTGTAACAGCTTGACGCATAAAGTGGTTTTCAATCTTCCCTTTCTTAATTTTATATTGTTGTATAGGTTTATTTCTCTTTGGAGTTAATACATTCGTTGATAACGGAGAAGAAATCGTATTCATCTGAGTTATCTAAAGTACGTTTTGGTTCTGATACAGATTCTGAATTATGTAGTTGGTTCGAGGAAGCTGGAGCAGCCGTTTGAGACTGGCTTGTTTCCTTATCTGGAATAGAGCTGGATTTTGGCTGAGTATTGAGATCCATTTTGGTAGTTTGATATTTGTTTGGTGTTAAATTAACTTTGGTATGATATTGTGTATCCATTGGATGAGTATAGACCGTTTTCTTTGCATAATTGAAGTCAGAATCATTAGAAGAGGTAGTATCATTATAATCATTGTTAAGAGAAGTTGGTTGTTCGTGCGCACTATCTTCCATTGTATATGCAGCCTCTTCATCGTAATCATCTCTATAATCATCGTCTTCATAACTATTTTTTGGATATCCAGTATTTCCAGCAGTAGCATCACGGTAAACTACTTTTGTTCTTGTGTTAGTTTTGGTTTTTCCTTTTTTGGAACGGGAAGATTTTCCCTGCTTTTTATTACGGAAAAAAGAGAAGATGCCATTAGAGGAATTTCGCTTTGCCTTTTCTTTTTGAGTACGCTGTTTGTCTTCTTGATCTTTTTGTTTACGGCTTTTCCAAGGTTCTGACTGAATAATAAATCCGATTACAGCTAAAATAGCAAAACAGATCATAAAGGCAATGCCAGTTGGATGGCCATTTCGGATGGAATATAAGTGTACCGCAGCGAAAGCACCGCCAATTGCAGTGACTAACGTGATGCCGATTCGTTTGAAGAAAGCAGCGGCAAACCCGATAATTACAGCTATAACAGCGCACATTGCAGTGATTGCGGGTGGCTGTCCAATCCACATATTACGTAAGAAAAATAAGGTTAGTCCAGCACAGAGTAAAAAGATTCCAAGACGGTAGATACAATATGCAATAAATGCGATAATGCCTCCTCCTAAAATTGCAGCACCGATTGTAATGGTAATATCATTTGTAAAGTAAAAAGCAGCAACAGCACTTGCAGCGCCTCCAATGAATAGTCCAATCAAAGCGGCACATAGTTTACGTATTTTATATCCAGCGATGCAAATAAGTAATGACAAAATAATTCCCACCATTTGTATCGTAGGAAGATAAGGAAGTAAAAATGTGCTTTGTGCCAATATCATTTGAAAAATAGACTGCAATTGTTCTATATATGTTGTCATTATAACCTCCGTTCTGCCGACATTGGCGAAATCGTTGTAGTTAAAGTATCAAAAAGAAATTCTATCGCTGATTGATTTATTTGGCAAGAGGTTTCACAAATTCTTAATTAAACTGTAAAAAAAAGTTAAACATAAAGCAAGCTAATCATTGGATGACGGATCCGATTCTTTCAAACGCAATTTTTTTTCTTCTTTTTTCTTCGTGCGTAATTCCCGAAAAAAGGATGACATTAATTCACTGCATTCCTTTTCCAATATTCCACTTGTAATATGAACTTGATGATTAAATTCTGGGACATTCAATAAATTTAAAATAGATCCTGCACAGCCTGCTTTTGGATTCATACATCCGATTACAATGTTTGGAATTCGGGCTTGTACAATTGCTCCAGCACACATTTGGCAAGGTTCCAGCGTGACGTACAACGTGCATCCTTCCAGACGCCAATCTCCAAGTTTTTTGGCTGCTTTTTTCATCGCTGCAATTTCCGCATGGGCAAATATACTCTTTTCTGTATTTCTTCGGTTATATCCCCTTGCAATAATTCGATTTTCATATACGATTACACATCCAATTGGAGTTTCTCCCATTTGATATGCTTTTTTTGCCTGCTTTAGAGCTTCTTTCATATATTTTTCGTCCATATTTTCCTCCTGAATATCCATGTTAAAATAGGTATACCATGGCTTCTGAGAAAAAACAAGAGAAAGTAAAAGCTGGTAGAAATAGGATTTTAGTTTGTATTGGAATTTTTTGTTGACAAGTAATGGGTTTGTATGTATAATAAAGGATGCGCAGCCGGGGAGTTAGCGGTGTCCTGAACCCGCAATCCGCTATAGCGGGGGTCATATTCTGGCTGAGGGTGTTTTATTTGCAGAGCTGCCCTTTATAAGTGGCGTTGAAGCTTGGGTCTTACGCAACAGGACTTTGTGAACCGTGTCAGGTCAGGAATGGAGCAGCACTAAGCAGAGCTCCCTGTGTGCCGTGAGGGTGCCTGAGCCGAGTTAACTGTAAAGGTAACGTCTGTGAATTACATTCGAAGCCAGAATGCGCATAGAAAAATAAAGAAGTATTCAGAAGATACATCGATGGTCATCGGTGTTTTTTTGTTGTTGCAATCATACTACATTTTGGGTATAATAAAGGTGCTGAATGGATCGTGGAAAAGGCATCCTCAGCAGGAAAGATAATTGTGTGATCCAAATATATTTGGATGATGAAACTGCCTCAAAAAGAGGACTTTTAAAAGGATAGGATGTGGTATTGATGAAGAGAATCGGAATGCTTACAAGTGGTGGAGACTGCCAAAGTTTAAATGCTACGATGCGTGGTGTGGCAAAGACGTTGTATAACTTGATTGAGGATGTGGAAATCATTGGTTTTGATGAAGGATATCGTGGATTGATTTATAATGATTACCGTATTATGAGACCGAGAGATTTTAGTGGAATTTTGACACAGGGCGGAACCATTCTTGGGACGAGCAGACAGCCATTTAAATTAATGCGTGTACCAGATGAAAACGGTTTGGATAAGGTAGAAGCAATGAAGAAAACTTATAACCGTCTGAAGCTGGATTGTCTAGTTGTACTAGGTGGTAATGGAAGTCAAAAGACAGCAAATCTGTTAAGTCAAGAGGGATTGAATGTGATTGGCCTTCCTAAAACGATTGACAATGATCTTTGGGGAACCGATATGACATTTGGATTCCAAAGCGCAGTGAATCTTGCCACTAATGTAATTGATTGTATTCATACAACAGCAGCTTCCCATGGACGAGTATTTATTGTGGAAGTAATGGGACATAAAGTTGGCTGGCTTACCTTACATGCTGGAATTGCAGGAGGAGCGGATATTATTCTGATTCCAGAAATTCCTTATGATATTCATTCTGTATCAGAAGCGATTAAGAAGAGGGCAAAAATAGGAAAGAGATTCTCCATTATTGCAGTAGCAGAAGGAGCAATTTCCAAAGAAGATTCTATGTTGTCGAAGAAAGAGTATAAGAAGAAATTAGAGGAAAGAAAAGCAAAATATCCATCCGTTGCCTATGAAATCGGAGCACAGATTCAGGAGATGACTGGACAGGAAATTCGTGTTACTGTTCCAGGACATATGCAAAGAGGTGGAAGTCCATGTCCATATGACCGTGTACTTTCCACACGTCTTGGAGCAGCGGCAGGTAATATGATTATTAACAATGAATTTGGATATTTAGTTGGTGTGAAAAATAATCAGATTACAAAAGTACCGTTATCGGATGTAGCAGGTAAATTAAAAATGGTATCTCCAGATGATAGCATTATCCAAGAAGCAAAATCAGTTGGAATTAGTTTTGGAGATTAATGAAAAATTAGAATATAGGAGAATGAAGTATGGCTTATACGGCATTGTACCGCAAGTGGCGTCCTGTCTGCTTTGAAGATGTGAAAGGGCAGGACCCGATTGTAAGAACGTTAAAAAATCAAATTATATCAGGGCGTATTGGTCATGCATACCTTTTCTGTGGAACAAGAGGAACTGGAAAAACGACAATTGCTAAAATATTTGCGAAAGCGGTGAATTGTCAGCATCCAGTGAATGGCAGTCCGTGCAATGAATGTGCGGTCTGCCAGTCCATTGCATCAGGAGCTTCTATGAATGTTGTAGAGATTGATGCTGCTTCCAATAATGGAGTGGATAATATTCGTGAGATTCGGGATGAGGTAAAATATTCACCGACAGAAGGAAATTATAGAGTTTATATTATTGATGAAGTGCATATGCTTTCCACAGGAGCATTTAATGCACTTTTAAAGACATTAGAAGAACCTCCGCCATATGTTATTTTTATTTTGGCTACGACAGAAGTGCACAAGATACCGATTACGGTACTTTCTAGATGTCAAAGATATGATTTTAGGAGAATTAATAATGACGTAATTGCCGCACAGATCGAATATTTATTGAAAGAGGAAAAGGTAGAGGCAGAGCCTGCTGCGATTCGGTATGTGGCTAAGACGGCGGATGGTTCAATGAGAGATGCGCTTAGTCTTTTGGAACAGTGTATTTCTTTTTACTACGGTCAGAAACTAACTTATGAAAATGTGTTAGATGTACTTGGTGCGGTAGATACAGGAATATTTAGTCAGTTACTTCGAGAAATTATTGAAAAAGATGTGACTGGCTGTATTCATTTGATGGATGAGATTGTGGCTCAAGGCCGAGACTTGGGGCAATTTGTTACTGATTTTACATGGTATATGAGAAATCTATTGTTAGTTCAAACGTCAGAACATGCACAAGATGCATTGGATATGTCGGCAGAAAGTCTGCGTTTACTAAAAGAAGAAGCAGAGATGATAGATATTGATACTCTAATGCGTTATATCCGAATTTGTTCTGAGTTATCCAGTAATATTCGCTATGCATCGTCCAAACGTGTGCTAATCGAGTTGGCATTCATTAAGTTAATGAAGCCAGCGATGGAATCTGATTTGGAAAGTCTAAAAGAGAGAATCCGAGATTTGGAAACATGTATTGAGAATGGTGTGGTGGCAGCTGCACAAAAGGAAACTTCTTCTATTATGGATAAAAATCTAGAAGCACCATCGGAATCAGGAGAAGTGATTGAACTTACAGAGGCGGAGTACGAAGATTATAAACAATTGAATACGGATTGGAATAAAATTATTGGACAACAGAGGAACTTAGTCCGTGGTATTCTAAGAGGTACGAGATTGAGTTATGATAAATCAAAAGGGCTGTGTATTTTATTTACAGATTCGTTTTCTGAAAAGATGATGAATGAACAGAACCGTATGGATGATTTGAAACAATGGTTGCAGCAAACATATGGAAAAGTGTTTACAATTAGCACAAAGTATTTGGATTCCTCGCAAGCACAGCCGCATATTGTGAGAGGAAACCATATCCCCGGTATTGAAATGGAGATTGGGATAGAAGAATAATAATTGAGGAGGCATGAAAATGGCAAAAAGAGGTGGATTTCCTGGAGGAATGCCAGGAAATATGACAAATTTGATGAAGCAGGCACAGAGAATGCAGAAGCAGATGGAAGAAAAACAAAAGGAGTTAGAAGAAAAGAATTTTACTGCAACGGCAGGCGGTAACGCAGTTTCGGTTACTGTAAATGGAAAAAGAGAAGTATTAGAAGTAAAATTGTCAGAAGAAGTAGTAGATCCAGATGATATTGAAATGTTACAAGATTTAATTGTAGCCGCTGCGAATGAGGCATTACGTCAGGTAGATGAAGCTTCCAGTGCAAATATGTCCAGCTTGACAGGCGGTCTTGGCGGCATGGGCGGAGGATTCCCATTCTAATGGATTATTACAGTAGTCAAATTACAAAACTCATTGAAGAGTTATCTAGACTTCCTGGAATTGGAGCCAAATCGGCACAGCGGCTGGCATTTCATATTATTAATATGCCGCAGGACCAGGTGGATCGGTTGGCAAATACAATTGTGAATGCGAAGAAGAATATTTGTTATTGTAAAGAGTGCTATACATTAACAGATCAAGAACTTTGTCCCATTTGCAGCAGTGAGAAACGAGATCATTCCACGATTATGGTAGTGGAAAATACAAGGGACTTGGCTGCTTATGAAAAAACAGGAAAATATGATGGAGTATATCATGTACTGCATGGAGCAATTTCTCCGATGCTTGGGATTGGACCGGCAGATATTCGATTAAAAGAGTTGATGCAGCGTTTACAAGGAGATGTAAAGGAAGTTATTATTGCGACAAATTCCAGTCTGGAAGGTGAGACAACAGCAATGTATATTAGTAAGTTAATTAAGCCAACAGGGATCAAAGTAACTAGAATTGCGAGTGGAGTACCAGTTGGAGGAGACTTGGAATATATTGATGAGGTAACATTGCTGCGTGCACTCGAGGGGCGGGTTACTTTGTAAGATAGAGAACATTGAGGTGACGACATGAAAAAAGAGGAGAAACGAGTCAGTCTGGTAGATAGCTATTTAACTCATCATGTCAAAACGGAAGAAGAGCGACAGGAGATTTTAGAGGAAATTCGACGCAATACAAATCAACTGCAAAATGAGTTTCAGACATTGCAGCAGCCAGAATATTCCTCCTCCGTTGCCATTGAAAAAGCGAGACAGGTAATTGAACAACATGTACAAGGCTATAGTCAGGAATTGTCACAGCGTCTTAATAATGTAGAACGGGGCGATGTGGACTATTTAGTTCATCCAGGCGTAAATGTAACCAAAATGCGGATGAATCCTACTTATTTGGATGGAATTTGGCATTTTGTAGTAGCAAGTGACGATATGGAACTTGGAACAGGTTATGCATTGGATATGCTTCAAGAAATAAATAAAGATGGAATGACAAGACCAGATGAAGTTGTAGAAATGGATGGAACTGAATGGAATGACATTCGGATTATTGAAGAGTTTGATCGTCTGCTTGGAAAGACGATTTTAATTCGGAATGTTGGATTGATGAGTGCAAGAAATCTTCGAGAATTTGAGATTGTTTTAGATCGCAATGATCGAAGTCTTTTGATTGTATTTATTGACACGATTGAGCATCTAAGTCAGATTTTTTCCAGACATCGTCGGTTTCTGGAGGCATTTAGTGCACAGTTTACTGCAAAAAGTTATTCAGAAAAAGAGATGCTGGATTATGCAATTAATTATTTGGCCGAAAGAGACTTTGCTTTAGAAGAAGGCGCAAAAGGACGGCTTTATAGAGAAATCCGCAGAATGCCTCTTGTCACAGCAGATGGACAGAGAAAAAAGTTGGCGGATCGTTTGGAAGTATTAATGGATCAGGCAGAAAACCGTCCAATTGGAACTCGGTTAAAGACATTATTTGCAGCTAAAACAGATGCTCAGGGAAGAACATTAATCCGTTTGGAAGATTTTAATTAAAAGGAGAATCATTTGATTAATTGGCTTACAATAGCAGTAATTATAATTTTACTGCTGGAATTATTAATTGGATGGAAAAAAGGATTGATTCGTATGGTCTTTTCTTTTGCCATATCCATTGTGACGTTTGTTATTATTTTGGTTACAGGTCCTTATGTAGAACAATACATAAAGGAAAATACCTCGATTTATGAGACAATGGAAGCAAGTATATCGGTGTTTGTGCAGGAAAACTTACAGCAAAATATATCAGAAATGACGCAGACTCAAGAAGAGTCGGTTGTTACACAACTTCCACTTCCAGAATTTATCCAAAATATACTTACGAAGGATAATACAGTAGAACAGTACACTGCAAATCAAGTGAATGGACTTTCAGACTCCATTAGTCATGGGCTGACAGATATTGCGTTCCGTGTATTAATTTATGTAGCTATGTTTATTGTTATCTCCATTGTGCTTAGAATTGGATTGTTGATTTTAGACAGTATTACAAAACTGCCAGGAATTCACCTAGTTAATGCAATTGGAGGGGCGGTATTTGGATTAGTGAATGCATTGATTTTCATATGGATTTTATGTATGATTGTAACTGCATTGGCGTCGACAGAGTTTGGAATTAATACGTTAGGAATGATAAAAGAAAGTCCATTTTTGAGCTTTATTTATAATAATAATCTTTTGTTACAGCTAATTGCAGCTCTATTATAAAAAAGAGCAGCATAATAGAATGAAAAAAGTCCCTTGAAAAGATGGCGTTTATTAACGTTTGTCTTATTCATGGGACTTTTAAACTACAAAAATTTAAACGAAATGAAGTAGTTTGCTAGGAAGTTGGATTTTTAATACGGATGCGGCGGTTAATATAAGATAAAATCTCTTCGACTGTTTGGTCAATACCTAGAATGCTGCTGTCCAAACAAAGATGATAGCCATTTGCTTTATCCCAGGAAGCCTTTGTATAGTATTCAAAAAGTGATTTTCGACCTCTATCAACTTCGGAAATGCGTTCTTTTGCACGAGATTTAGAAAGCTGCTCCATCTCCATAACACGCTTTAGTCTAAATTCTGGATTGGCATGGATAAAAATGCTAATCAGGTCAGGATCATCTTTGAAAATGTAATTACTGCATCGGCCAACGATAACGCAAGATTGATTCGCACAGATTGCACGAATTTGTTGGAATGGAATGATTCCAATTCCATTTTCAAAATTATTCATGGCAATTGCATAAAGAAGACTATTGACTGGAAATTCTTCATAGAAAGATTGAACATCTTCATAATTTTCTCTATGTTTTGCAATTTCCATCAATTCTTTACGGTCATAAAAGGCAATATTAAGACGTTCAGCAAGTTTTTGACCAATTTCACGTCCTCCACTTCCATATTCTCGTCCAATTGTAATTAATAATCGGCTCATAAAAAAACCTCCTTTTTCGTGTCATTTACTTGATCTATTTTTATTACTTTTACATAAAACCAGCAAAAATGGAGGCTCCAATTACTGTGAACAGGCCGGCAACTGCAATCGAAAGACTGCTCATTGCTCCCTCCACTGGTCCAATTTCCATAGCTTTTGCTGTACCAATCGCATGGGCAGAAGTGCCAAGAGCGAGTCCTTTTGCAATTGGATCTTTTATATGAAAAATACGGAATATAAAATCTGCAATCACATTACCGAGAATTCCAGTAATAATAATAACTGCAACGGTAATTGTTACAATTCCCCCTAATTCTTCGGATATACCCATGCCAATTGCGGTAGTAATGGACTTTGGAAGCATTGTAACGTATTGTTCATGGGAAAAATGAAATAATTTCGCAAGCAGGAAAACGCTGGCGAGGCTTGTAAGAGAACCCGATAAAATCCCAGCCAAAACAGCTTTCCAATTATTTTTTAGTAAAGTAAGCTGTTCATAGAGTGGAACAGCAAGACAAACCGTAGCAGGAGTCAGTAAATAGCTGATATATTGTCCACCTTTATTATAAGTATCATAATCGATATCGAAAAGTACAAGTACAGCAATTACTGCAATGACTCCGATTAACAATGGATTTAAAATAGCCAGTTTAAACTTTTTCTTTAATATTAGCCCAAGCTCATATCCAAGTAAGCTAATAATCGCTCCAAAAAATAAAGAGTTTTCTAAGAAGGTATTCATAATGGATTATTTCTTTTTTCCTTTCTGTATCATTTGCTGCGTTACTTGTCCAGTGACACCCATTACAATGATGGTAGTCAGTAATGTAATTAAAATAACAGGAATACAAATTGGTTGTAACACGTTCCATGAATTTAATAGCCCAACTCCAGCAGGAATAAACATAACTGGCATAATTTCAATGAAAAAACGAGCGGTATCCTGTACTTGTTCTAATTGAACGATGTGGAATTGAAGTGCAATTAACATTAGAATAAGTCCATATACACTTGCTGGAATTGGAAGAGGTAAAATCCAATTTAATCCTTCTCCAAGGAAAGAAATAAAAAGGATAATACTAAGTTGTTGAATAAACTTCATAAATAGATCCTTTCGTATGTCATAGGCGAAAACCCACTGCCTTTCGGTGATGGTTAGTTGACGCTCTTCTCAATAAGATTCTTTTTTTACATTATAATATACAGAGGGGAATATTTCAAGAGTAGTTGTTTTAGGAGATAAGGCAAAGTTTTATCAGTATGATAGGAAGACTTACTCGCAAGTCTTGAATGAGAAAAATGTATATACAATATAGTAAATATACAGACTTTAATGTTTTTTAAAAATTTTTTAAAAAAGTACTTGCATTTTTCAGAGAGATCGCATATAATACATGAGTGTGATGGTTGTGGCGTCTTAGCCAAGTGGTAAGGCACGGGTCTGCAACACCCTTATCGCCGGTTCAAATCCGGCAGACGCCTTTTTTATAAAACTTCAGGAATTTTTCTTGGAGTTTTTTTTGTTTTTATAAAAATAAACTTTTTCACAGACTCTTTCTGTCATGATCTACTTGCAATCTAGATGAAATTGTAATATGATACCAATGTAGATTTATGAGATATGATTTTATGAAGTTCTCTTATAGTTTATGTTGCAAGGAATGCAGTATCTAGAAGTAAGTAAGAATAGAATGGAGGAAGAGATGAAGCATTGGTTGAATCGGATATTACTAATTATAGCTGTTTGTTTTGTTATGCTTGCTGTGGGATGTAGTCAGCAAAACACGGAACAAGAAGGGAACAGTACAAATCAAGAGCAGACAAAGGATAAAGATAAAAAAGAAAAAACAACAGAAATTCCAACAGAGGAATGGGGAGTTATAGCAATTCCAGAAAGGTATTATTATGTGAACTCCAATGGTGTTGTAAATGTAGTGAACGGACCAGTAGAAAATGCGGATGTGTTAGGAACTTTGTATAATGGAGAAAAAGTATTAGTAACGGGATATGTGGACGACTGGTATCGTATTATTTTTAGCGGAAATGTCTGTTATGTCAATAATGAACATATAGACGCAACTCCTCCAAACGAATCAGAAACGATTGATGTGGATGCGAAGAAGACAGATCCTCCAAGAGAAGTAGAGACGACTGCCGATATGGCAAAAGTGGAAAAACAATCAGAGGAGGCAACGAAAGCAACGACGGAGGCTCAGCAGTCTACAGAAGCAACGATAACTACTGTTAAAAATAAAATTATATGTATTGATGCAGGGCATCAAAAATCTGGCATTAGTGAGCAGGAACCGAACGGTCCAGGTTCTTCGGTTATGAAAGCCAAGCTTGCAACAGGTACTCAGGGTACAACGACAGGTGTTGCAGAGCATGTTGTGAATTTGCAAGTTTCGTTACTTTTAAAAGAAGAACTATTATCCAGAGGATATGAAGTAGTTATGATTCGTGAAACGGATGACTGTCCAAAGAGTAATGCGGAACGAGCGGAAATTGCGAACAATAGTGGGGCTGAATTATTTATTCGTGTACATGCCAATGGTTCCGATGATCCGACGGTACATGGCGTTGTAACATTTGCGCCATCAGAACAAAATGAATATGTCGCAGATATTGCACCAGAATGTAATCGGTTATCCCAATTGGTGACAGATGGGATTGTTGAACGAACAGGTGCGAAAAATCTGGGTGTACAGCAAACGGATACAATGACAGGAATTAATTGGTGTAAAATACCTGTTACAATTGTGGAGATGGGATTTATGACTAACCCAGAAGAAGATAAGAATTTAACGACCGCTTCTTATCAAAAGAAGATTGCCAAAGGTATTGCAGACGGGATTGATGCATATTATGAGTGATCCATTACATAATGAATCGATGGGTATAGATTAAGAATAAGACTTTATGGAAAAATTCTTAAAAAATGAAAAAAAGGGCTTGTAATTTATAAACTGCTGTGATATAATATGCTTTGTCGCTGAGGTGAGCGCGATTAGCTCAGTTGGTAGAGCACCTGACTCTTAATCAGGGTGT
>DVHN01000169.1 GCA_018712075.1 Candidatus Fimimorpha faecalis | reverse complement strand
GAAAACAGTTTTTCATGAATTTGAACAGATACATACGGGGATTAATGATATCAAAGAAGAGCTGGAGATAAACAGGTGTGCAAAGATAAAAGATGGTATAAAGCATTTTAAAGAAGAAAGATATGAGGCTGCCCTACAGTCAATCCAAAGAGGAATTTTTGAATTAGAAGGATCTATTGAGAAGAAGTGCAAGAGGTTTGGAAGCTTACCAAATTCAATAATAGGTTTTATATTTAGTTTAAGAAGTGCTGAAGATTTAAAGTCAGAAGAAAATTTAATAAGAGGAAGTATGCAATATATTATAAGCGGGAATATGTATTTAATGCAAATATATGCAAAAAGGAATGAGAAAAAACATTTAGAAAATCAAATAGGTGATGTTATAGAATTTATAGCAAATCAAGAAAAATATTTTGGAGATTTAGATGGGTATAATATGAGTGAGCAGAAAGATTTTTGGACAAAGGAAGGTGATGTAATAAAATATAGAAAAAATTTAGAACAATTATTGGAATGGATTAGAGATGGAAAGATATTAATTGATAAAAACCCATTAAGAATAGATGGGTAAGTTGAGCAAGAGTATTGAGTTAGGTAATTGCGAAACTCGCTAAGCTCGTTCGCAACTTTGAATTTAGACAAGGAAGGATTTGTGCAAAGCACAAATCCTGAAATAAAAAGTGGATAACTGGACCTCTTAGGCGCACTTTCATAAGCCTTCGGCTTTATGGAGTTGGTAAGTCCTAGGCTATGAAAGATTTTAAGCTTCTGATATAGTTGCGTTGATGGATTTTGTCGGCAACAACTACCGTTAATAATTGAGAGATACCCGCAAGAAGTAAATCTGCATGAAGTGTTTTTTCATTTGTTGTTTTTCGGTTTGCGACACAAAAGCTGTCTTTAAAGTGGTTGATTGATCTTTCAACATTTACACGGATTTTGTAAGTGTCATCCCATTCCTGTGAGCCGCGCTCCACACCAGGATATGCTCTAAGGTTTTTTTCGGGATAAACGTAAATCATTCTTCCACAGGAAGAAGTTGTACATGGATTATCACAGTGGCATACCCGTCGCTTTGACTTGTTTTCACGGTTGTATTCCCATTTCATTTTGGGACATACAAATTTCATGGTTGGAAGATGACTTCTTAAGTGAGACTTGCTGCCTTCCCGTTTCATAGGCAGCGAAGGGTCATGAGGACAACAGGGGATACCATTTTCGTTGAATGTATCATTCACGTTATCCAGTGAACGTTTTACCCTTAAAGGGATAAATGCTTTTTGAAATTGAAATTCTTCAAATAAGGATTGGTAGATTTCAATTGTATCAAAGGCAGCATCACCCAGAAATATCCTGGGGTTGATAAGAGGGTGCCGTTCTTTGAAGTCTTTAAGGGTTGGAAGCAAGGCTTTCGAATCGGCAAGTGATTTCTCTTCATCGGGAGATTTTGTTTTCTTTTCAACAATGATGTCGGGATGAGAATCCAGATAATCCTTGTTATAAAAATCAATGGAGCGGACAATGCCAAGTCCATTGGTCATAATGCCAAATTTATAGGCATAGCAGAAATGACCATTCACATACTGCTGTTTTACTTCCCGGTTAGCAGCGGCGGAAGCAGGCATAGAGGAATAGGCAGCCTTGTAAGGGTCATAAGAAACATCGAAGTTATGAGCTTTTGCATAGGACTTAAGCTGTTTAATAATGCGGTTAGCGTATTTCGGATTGTTTTCCGTTACATAGGCTTCTATTCCTGAAGTATCAAACAAAAGCATAGAGGCGAGAGGATTATCAATGTCGTGGCAGATTGGTTCGGTGATATCTATGAGATGATCAAAAACGGATTGTAAGTCCATTAAAAAATCCTGTTTGAAGCGAGTAATTTTTGAAGCATCAGGAACTTTAGTAAAGCCACAGAATTCCCTCAGGTGTCTGGAATAATGAAGGAAGATTAACAGGAGAGAATCTGTTGGAATAGAAAAGAGGCGTTGGATAATCAAAGCCCAAAGCATGGCAGTTAAAGGGTATTTACGATTCCTTCCAGTGGATGCGTAGTAATGCCTGTAAAAAGAAATTGGAACAATTTTATCAAGGTCAATGTGATTTTCGAGCAGAGTAAGGAAATGAGGTTTGTCAGATTCAAAAATATCTTTACAATCTCCAAAAATATCTGCCAAAGAAAGTTGTTTTTGTGGTATCATAGAGATATCTCCTTTCGGGGCGTGATTTATGGTTTCTGTTCAACTCTATTATATCACAAACCGTGAGGAGATTTTTAGTTTTAGTAACAAAAAAATGCCGTATTTATGCGGCTTTTGGCGTTTCGCAAACGCCTAAGAGTATTGAGTAGTTGAAAGGAGAATTATAATATGGCAGGAGATTTATATAAAAAAAATAAAGATGCAGAAAAAATAAAAGTGGGTATGGTGGCTTTGGGTGTCCTTGCAGCTATAGGGAAAATAAGTGAACAACATAAAGAACAAAAGGAAGCTCAGTTAAGAGCAGAGTTAAGTCAACTAGAAAGTAAAATATTTTTTAGGGATGAAGAAAGAATTAGGGAAATAAAAAAAGAATTAAAAATAGAATAAATAGAAATCTTAATTTCTTTCCTAATAAATAGTTTTTATAGGGTTATAACGATATGAAATCTATTTGTTAAGAGAAATTATCATAGTATAAAAGATTAAATAACTAAGTTGAAATATAAATTATACTTGCTTAAAATGGAAGAAATTATACTTTTCATTTATGCAATTGTGGTATATGGGATAATTAGGAGACTATTTATGAAAATAAAATCTTTATGGGTATTTTAGGAAACTACTATTTTAAGAGAATTGTATTGGGTATTTTCTTTGGATAGATATTAATATTTATTGCAATAATTAAAGTATGGATTTTAAATAGGTATTAGCAGGGATGGTAAAAGAAAAAAGAATTTTTGTTTTAAATGCAATAGTTTTTCTAGTGAAAGTAGTTTTTATATATATGATAACTCGTAATTTGTACGAAGATTTGAAAGAAATTATAATTTATACAGAATTAGTATTAATTATTTTTGCATATGTATTCTGGATTTTGGTGATAAGAGATATTAAATTTTGGATTACCTCTATAAATCCTAATACTATTGTAATACCAGAAGAAATAGGAGATAGAGAATTATTTTACTATTTGGATACCCATTTAACATATCCAGATTTAAAAAGAATTTTTTATAATTCAGAGGGACAAATTGTCATATCATGTAAGTATGGATCATATGTTGTTGAAAGACTAGAAAACAAAATTTATATAAGTGTAGATAGCAATATAGGGGATATGGGAGATTATGAAGAAGCAGAATGTTTAAGCCAAAATATTATAGAAATATTTGAGCCTGAACGTAAAATAAGTTTTTTTAAATATTGCTCTCAAATGATTCAATTATACAGTTATAAAAAACAAAAGTCAAGAATGTGGAAAATACTTATTTTGGCGATTGTTGTTAGTACAATTTTAAATATGAATAGTAGTGGGGAATTTGATTATTGGAAAAGTGCTCATATTTCAGAACATAGAATGTTAGAGTATAGTGATAGTATTACATTAGGAAGTGCTTTTAGAAATTTTTTTTCAGAGCCTGAATGGAAAAGATATAAAATAGGACTACAGGAATATGTTGACTTTAAAGGAAATTGTTTAAGTGAAGATGGGGAAGAAATGAGAGTAATAATTACATTTATACCAGGTGAAGATGAGGCAAGTATTGAATCTATTACAGTAAATGAAGAAGAAATATTTGATTTCAGAATGCTTTTTGAAGCAATCTTTAATAATTATGATTGAAAAAAATTAGAAAAATAGGTCAGTGAATGAAAAAGAACTCTTTTTAACAAAGATTTTATTATTGATTTTAGTCCTCTTGTTAAAAAAGTTCTTTTTTATTATATTAGTATGTAAAAATATTGTTAATAGAAAAAATATTTAATCTTTATTTGTAGATTTAAGACAGGTATATACGATACCTCTAAATGTATCCAATGGGATATCGGCTCTCGATGCGTATAAAAATAGCCAGTCGTATGGATTCCCATAATATAGCTCATCAAAACCGCAGGACTCTAAAAGATCATTTGTTTGATCGACGTAAGTGTCGTAAGCATCAAAATCTTTTTCTCTGTTAGCTAAATCACAATATTGATTTGAAAACCAATAAGAATAAAAATAAAGTAGTATCAGTATTTTTCGGATAGAATCATAAGATGGGGATCCTGGATTTTTAGTTGACGATAAAATTTGCGAAAATTTTTGTTTGTTTGGAAAATTTAGCTGAATAGCTTTAACTAAATTTTTATTTTTAGAGAAAGGTGTTTTATTTGATATAGGGTTCAATATAATGGATAACATAAAGTTAATCGAGCTAATATCTATGTTAATAAAAGAATTATTATCCATATAAAATTTTATATATTCTTGAATGACGTATCCACATTGTTGTATTTGTTCTTTTAACTGAGGATTTTTCATTCCAGATTTTATTGATTTAATAACTGGTTTATCAGAATCTTTTCCCTTAATTCTATCTAATAGTTTATTAATATAATTTCGTGCAGTTTGATTATTTAAAGAAAGATTATAAGTATTATTACTGAGATACTCCATCAATTCTTCATCGCAAGATATGTCTCTTATATCATTCATGATGGATTTGGTGGAGGTAGTTTTGGTAATTTTCCTCATCGGATGAGTGGGAGAAAAGGTTTTAAATTCATCTATTAATTTTGATGCATGGGAATAACTAAGATGATTTAAAAAGCAATAATAATAGATTGCTTCATTGCTGCATCGGCAATTAAAGGAACGATCAAAAACTACATGAGAAAAAAACCAGTTTACATCCTGTATACTAAGATTGAGAGCAAAACAGAGTGCAAATATCCGTTCTCTATCTTCTTGTCTGTAATTAGGCCTTGTTTTGCCAGAGAACCATTTTTGGATGGTTCTTTTATGAATTTCGTAAGAAATTCGTTGGAATTTATTATATAAAAATTGGGTTTTACTTTTTATGGTATCTTCTCCAGAGTAACCTGATTTTTGCAGCAGAATTGTCAAACCCTCTGGAAAAGAGCGGAAATGTTCTGCAAATGCTAAATAATCAGCAGCAGAATTAAAATTTTCGTCATTCGGTGGTTCAAGTTCCCAAAACTTATTTTCATAATCTTGCGTAGAGTGGATGGTATTCATAAGCAAAATGGCTCCTTTATTAATCAATGAAATACTAAAAACAAACATTGAATATAAGTATATCATTTTTTGATAAGAAAGTCGAGAATTTATAGTAGAAAGCTTTATTAAATGAAAATATATTGTATAATAGAAATAGCAATATACAATTCGGAGGCAGAAATGAATAGACGATACGAAAAGCAGCCTTTAAAAGAAGGAAAACTTGTATTATATATTGATCAAGATTGTAAAAAGATAGAAGCGATCTATTATATTCAAAAAATAATTGGGCAGGGCAGAAGCTGTCTAGTATATGATGCATCCTATATAGATAATATTGGATTAGAACATAAAGTTAGAATCAAAGAATGTTATCCAGATGGGATAGATATTGTACGTGATAAAAATGGGAATTTATGTGTGGAAGAACGCAATCAAAACCGATTTTCTGATAAGAAAAAAAGATTTGAAGAGGCATATAAGTTAAATGTAAAAATACAAGAGAGTGAAGATTTAATTAATTCTACATCGAAGGTAAGACAATTATATTATGCCAATCATACAATTTATTTTATATTTGAATACAATATGGGCATTAATTATGAAGAATATGAAGAAAAATCATTAGAAAGTCTTATAACACGAATAAAAACATTATGTTCGATTATAGAGAAATATCATAATCAAGGGTATTTGCATTTAGATATAAAGCCAAGTAATATCTTCGTGTTACCAGAGACGAAAGAAAATGTAATGCTGTTTGATTTTGATTCAGTAGTAAAAATAGAAGATATAAAGGAAAATAAGATAGAACGTATTTCCTATACAGAAGATTTTGCTGCATTAGAGCAAAGAACAGGGAAGATGAAAAGGATCGGAAAAGAAACGGATATTTATTCCATTGGTGCTGTATTGTTTTATAAAATGTTTGGAAGAGTTTCAGATGCTATGGATCGTGAGTATGGAACGGATTATGATTTTTGTGAAATCAAGGAGAAATATCCAGAATTGACTCCTGATTTCTTTGAAAAATTAGGTGAATTTTTTAATAAAACGTTATCTGCCAATATATCGAATCGTTATAAACAGATGAGGGATGTTATAAACAGCTTAACTGAGCTGCAAGAGCTTTGTAGTGAGAAAAGATTATTTATAGAGAGTAATTTTACTTATGATACCAATTCTTTTATTGGGAGAGAAGAAGAGATAGATGAAATAAAACAGAAATTACAGAGTGCTAATATAATATTTTTATATGGAATCGGTGGAATTGGAAAAACAGAACTTGCAAAGAAAGTTACTTATGAATATATGGAACAAGAAAGGAAAGCCACTGTTCTATTTATTTCATATCAAAATAATATTGTAGATAGTGTTTGTTCAGATAATGTAGAAATACAAAATTTAACTTATAGTGACAAAGAAAGTAATGAGGAATTATTTAAGCGTAAGCTAAAAATAATGAAAAACCTTTTAACAAAGAAGGATTTAATTATCATTGATAATTTTGATGTGGAATTTGATGAACATTTAGAAGATCTTTTTGAATGTAAGTGTAAATTTTTGGTTACAACTAGATTTGATTTTAGAGATACTTATTATTGTATCAAAGTATCACCATTTAGAAAGATCGAAACGGTGTTTGAGTTATTTCAGCAATATAATCAATATGAATATAACGAGGAAGAGAAAGAAGTATTAAGAGATATATTTGAGTTAGTAGACAGACATACAATGACAGTTGAATTAATTGCCAAAAATATGCGTATTTCTTCGATTGATCCGTTGGAACTAAGAGAAAAACTATTTACTAATGATGGGATTACTGCATCAGGGGATATCGGTATTCGATTTAGAAAAGATAGAAAAACAACAAAACAAAGCGTAGAACAACATCTGAAGATTATTTTTGATTTATCTTCTTTTTCAGAAAAGGAATTGTTGTTAATTAGAAGCCTATCTTTATTTGGAATAACGAAAATAAAAAAAGCATTATTTCTTGAATGGTTTGATATGAATTTAAGTAATGATATGGAAAACTTGATAAGAAATGGCTGGATACAAGAAAGAGAATCGGATTTAAAAATATCATTACATCAAGTAATATTAGATCTCGTATATAATAATTTGAATCCTAGTTCTGAGAATTGTGTAGAAGTTACAAAAGCCATGCTTAATTACGCTGCTCAGAAAGAATTTGAATCTTATATTAAAAAACAAAATAGAGATCAATTATGTAGTATATTTTTAGAGAGGATTACGGGAGAAAGTCGATTACTCGTCCAATTTTTAAATCAATACTGTGAAAATATAAAGAATAAATATGAAATTATTGAAGAAGTAATAAAAATATGTGGGAAAAATAATTGGAATGATATTTTATGCGATTCTTATAAATTAAGAGGAAAGTTCTTTTTGGATAATTTTTGGGATTATATGGAATCAAAAGAAGAACAGAGAAAAATGATAAACGAAATAATAAATTCATTTAATAATGGGGTGAAAACTATATATAGAATGAATTTAAGCAAAGAAGAGACGGCAGATAATATGTTAAAATTTGCCATTGCATGTAATTCATTATGCAGAGACTGGAATGGCAGTTTTTCATTTGAAAAAGAAATAATAAAAGAATTACATTACTATGTGGAAAAAATATATTTGCAATGTGAAAAAATGTATAAAAATATAGTTGTAAGTGATGATAAGTTAAAATATTTATATAAACATTTGACAGAGTTTTATAAGATAGATCCATTTTCTGTGGAAGTATGGAATGAATTGGGAGATTATGAAAAGTTTTTTTACTATGATAGTTTACTTAAACAATATAATGATTTGGCAGAAATAACATTACCGTTAGAAGAAGAGGATCCATTTGATTCATTAGATTCTAATATATACGAAGATGCTGGAGATTATGCAGACGAAAATAAAGATTATCATAAAGCGATTGAGTATTATCATAAGGCTTTGCAAGAAGATCAATATAGTATTTATATAAGAAAGAAATTGGCGAAGACATATGCATGTATTGGGGATTTGGCAAAGTCAATTGAAATTTATGGGCAAATAATAGAAATAGAAGAAGATAATGAATATGCAAATTTAGGGGAGGAGTATATAGAGTTAGGAGAGTTATTTTTGCTTAATGGTAATAAACAAAGTGCCATGAAAATGTATCAATTGTGTTTGACTTATGAAAAAAATAAGATAAATGAGGATAATGAGGAATCTGTTGTAGAATTATTGTTTTATTCAATGTATCAGTTGTATAAATTTTCTGAGCAATATTCGTCACAAGAAGATTGGAAAGAACTTGTTTTATTTTATCAATCATATAAGAAAACTTTGAAAGATAGTAGATACGCCATTGAATTTCGTCAAAATTTTATTGAACAATTAATAAAAGACGAAAATTATCAGCAAGCAATGGAGGAATTAGTACTGCTAATTAGTTATTATTCTATAACCTTAAATTCGCTAGATACAGAAAAGTTGGAAAAATTTTTAGATAAAATGCTTCAATTAGGAGATAGGATCAAGTCTAAAGAATTATTGATTTTAATTCAAAATGAAAGAGCCGATCTCGAAAAAGAAAAAACAAAAAATGAAAATTATGAATATGCATTAGAATTATGTTTAAAATCTGAAAAAATAATTCAGGAAGATAAAAGTGTGGAATCATGGATAAAAATGAAGACGATGAAATGTTTAGCCGATATTTATTCTAATTTATTTGAATATGAAAAAAGTGAAGAGTATTATGAAAAATGTAATTATTTTTGTATTGCAGAACACGATGAGATTAATAAAAGTTTTGATGAAAAAATAGAAATATGGAAGGAAGCCATAGAGGATTATAAGCGTATAGAAAATTATGAAGGAGCTATAAAATGTTATGAGAGATCAAGAGATTTATGGGAACAGCTAAGAATAGAGAATTTAGAAGAATGGGCATATACTGGAGGTGTTGATTATTGGGATTATAAAGAAGATTATATTCGATGTCTATTCCAAGTATTTCGATATAAAGAGGCTGAAGTAGAAATTAAGAGATTAATTAATTTTGTAAGAGAGGAATATATGGAAGAAGTAAGTGATTGGGAATTGGATTCCTTTTTTGATATAGTGCAGGACGGTTATTATAAATGTGGTATACTGGATAAGGTGAAAGAATATATAAAAAGGAGAATTTATATATATCTTTTCCATGACTTTTTTATAGATGCTTTATTTGTAAAGGAAGAAAGAATAGAAAGCTGTTTTGAGCAAATAATGGAATTTGATATATCGGAAGGAATTGATGAAATTTTGGAAAGAATGGAGGAT